>DASRQX010000020.1:0-43096 GCA_035696165.1 Acetobacteraceae bacterium
TCATTGCCGCCACCAAGCGCCAACACCGTGTCGTTGCCGCCGCCGGTGTAGATGCCCCAATTGCCGTTGTCGCTGCCGGGTATGATGACAAGGTCGCCGCCTACAGACCCCTGACCGCCGTTTCCGTGATCCTTGTCCCCGTGACCGTGGTCACGGTCCCCGTGATCCTTGTCCCCGTGATCCTTGTCCCCGTGACCGCGGTCCCCGTCACCGCGATCGTCATTCCCACGTGATTGGCTCGGCGCGGCGCCGCCGGCAACCACCGTGCCGGACCCGCCCGTGGCGATGAACGTAAGGTCGCCCTCGCTCGACAATATTGCCTCGTTGGCATCGCCCGAACCGAGCACCGTGGCGGCACCCGCGGTGACCACGACATCCTTGTAGCCCGGCAGCATGCTCGACAATCCGTCTTGCTTTTGGACGAATTCGCCGGTCTTGCCGGGCGGTACCGGTGGCGGTACCTGAACCGCACCGCCGCTGCCGTTGACTGGCACCACGCTGCCCGTCTCGACGCCGTGCGAGATTGCCGCTGCAATCATGGCCGCAATGTTGGCATTTGCGGCCGAATCATAATTTAGTGTGACAATCTCGTGACCCACGCCCAGCACCGTGACGGATGGCATATTAATTCCTCTCCTGTTGCGTGGTCAGTCCGTTGTAGTGACTCCAGGGAAGTGAATACCGCATTACTGCTGCGGTGCGGTAGAAAATATTACATCAAGAAAACGCTAATCATGAAACCATCACAATTAACGCATATATTACGCGTGCCAAAACCATGATTGGCATGTGTCAATTTTTCTCGAACGCGAATGATGCAACCATCACAACCAATGCAACTATGGCGTGTGTCAATTTCTCTCCAATTGGACCAGTTGGCGACGCGCTATCCGAGTCCTGAATTGTTGAAGATTCGATCACTTTTGACAATTTGGGGTCACGTCCGCGAGTGCGGGAGATGAAGCGGCCCATGGCGAACGCCGCGCCAAGACGCCTGATGACGATCCGACGCGAGCCGCGGGGTTGATGCTATGGCCTGCTTCGAGCCGTTGATTTGATGTCATATGAGAAACGATAGCACGGCAGCACCGTGGTAATATCCGCAGATATCCGACGTTTTGCCTGGGTCGCGTGCCTGGATGCGAAATTCTGATGACGACTCGACGACATGAGCGTTGCACCGCTCTGATGCCAACAGACGTGCGGATTGATCCGCACGGGCCGGGCTCACGTCATACGGGCCTCCTTGGTCGGCCCAAAGGGCCGCTCCTGGACCGCTACCGAGCAGCGTTCGCAACTTTGCTAACTGCGCGAAGCAAAGTCGAGGATTTCGGCGTTCGCGGCACGCCGACGTGGGTGCTGTGGAAGAGTGGATTATTCGCGCATTTTTGGTACGGCAGAACACGAAAGCCATCAACTCACCTCTCAAACAATTGATGTCAGGCTCCGGGGGCGGCTCCGCCATGAGTCGACCTCGATGGGCTCGCTGGCACCAGTGCGAGCGGGTTCACCGTCCGCATGGCCTGCGTCGCGCCATGTGGCACGACGGCGCTTGCCGGTCAGGCCGGGGCGAACACACTCTGCGGCACGGCGTCTAGCGCGGTCGTAAATGCGGCGCGCGGGCGCGCGAACTTCGCGTCGTGCTGCAATACCGGCAGCACGCGGTCGGCGAACAGGCGCATGTTCACCTCGGCGTCCTCGTGCGGCAGCCCGCCGAAGGAGAATTCCGCGATCAGATGATCGAGCCCGGTCAGCGCATGCAGTTGCTCGATCTTCTGGACGCAGTCGTCCGGCGTGCCGACGATCTGGATACCGACGTAGAACTCGGTCGCCTTCTGCCGCCGGCTGTCGTCCTTCATCTTGGCATAGGTCTGGCCGATCTTGTCATACGCCTCGTAGCCCTTCACCGCGTTCAGGTGGCCGTCGGAAAAATGGTAGTGCGCATCGATCGAGTCCCATTTGCGCCCGAGATATGTCATGGCCCGGTCATGCGCCTCGGCCCGGCTTTCGGCGCAGGAGATATTGGTCAGGATCATCGGCGGGCGCGGCGTGTGCCCCATGCCTTCGGCCAGCACGCGGAAGCGGCGGATGTCCGCGGCCGCCTTGGGCCATTCGTTCTGCATGATCACCAGCATGCTGAAGCCGAGGCGCGCCATCACCTCAACCGAGTCCGGGCTGACCGCGGTGCCGTAGAATCGTCGTTCCGGATGCGAGAAGGCACGCGGGCGGATGGCGGTGCGCGGGATCTGGTAGTGGTCGCCGTGGAACTCGAAGCTTTCCTCGGTGAGAGCGCGCTGGATGATCTGCGCGCACTCGATGAAACGCGGGCGCGCCTGGTCCATCGGGATGCGGAACCCCTCGTACTCGGCGCTCGCCGCGCCGCGGCCGAAGCCGAACAGGCAGCGTCCGCCGCACAGGATATCCAGCAGCGCGATCTGCTCGGCGACACGGATCGGGTCGTGCCAGGGCAGCACGATCACCGACGTGCCCAGCGCGATGCGTTTGGTGCGGCCGGCGTAGTAGGACAGCAACTGGGTCGGGGCCGGCGACATCGCATAGCCGGTGAAGTGGTGCTCCAGCGCGAACAGCGAATCGAAGCCCAGCGGTTCGGCCAGGTCGCCGAGAGCGAGATGCTCGCTGACGACTGCAGCATCGGACCGTCCCGGCTGGGACAGCATGTTCAGCGCGGTACCCACTTTCATGACTGGTTTCCTCCGCAACGATGCACGTGGTGCGGAGCGGAGCCTAGCATCTGACGCTTGGGGACCCTAGGCCGCGGCCGCCAGCATCCTGCCGCGGCGCAAACCCGGCGTTTCGATCTGATAGTGCAGCCACCAGGCCACCCAGATCGGCAGCAGCACAGCAGCCGGCAGCCACAGCAGGGTGAACAGCATTGCGGTCCCGTCCGCCGCCCGGGCCAGTGCCACGCCGAACGGTTTCTGAATCGGTTCGTTCACCAGATACAGGCAGTATGAGATTGACCCGAGCCAGCGCAGGGGCGTGCTGCTCAGCAACGCGCCGAGCATGCGCGGGCCGGGCCACCCGCGACCCGTCCGCGGTCCTTGAGCCCGCAGGCCTGGTGCCCACTGGCTTTGTGCCCGCTGGCGCTGGGCCGATTGGCCTTGGGCGGATTGCGCGCAGGCAGAGGCCCCATGCCAACGGCACCAGCGCCTTGAGCGGATTGTCACGCACCAGACACAGCGTCAGCACCACCCCCAGCACGGCGAGGAACCGCCACGGGACACGCAGATCCTCCGGCAGCGCCGCGCTGGCCACGCCGAGCGCGAAATACATTGCCTTGTTGGGCAGGAAGGCACGACTGAACTGCCAGCCCGACGGGACCGCTACCTGCCAGGCGACGCCGGTCAGCGCCACTCCCAGCAACAGGGCCACCTGGCGCCACAGACCGCGTTCGCCGCGCCCGAACCGCGCGCCGATCAGCGCCACCGGCGCGTAGAACTGCCACTCGGTCGACAGGCTCCAGGCAGCGCCGAGAAAGCTCACCCAGGCATCCGGCAACACGGCGTTGGACAAAAGGCCGTGCAGCATCACGAGATGCGCCAGCAACTCCGTCGCCCACGCCGCCGGCCAGCCATCCGACCAGATCAGCCGTGCCGCGCTGTCCGAACCGATCCAGGGCATGGCGGTGACACCGACCGACAGCGGCTGCACCGCCATCGCCAACACGAACACTGGCAGGACCACCGGAAAGATGCGCGCCGCGCGGGCGATCAGGAACGGCCGCGCGCGATAGTTGAAACGCTCGAGCGAGCGCACGACCACTAGCCCGCTCAGCATGAAGAACAGGTCGACCCGGCCTTGCCATGCGACAGCAGCGAGATAACCCAGCCCGGCGGAACGGCGAACGGCGCCATGTGCGACAGCCGCACATACAGCGCGAGTACACCGCGCAGTGCGTCCTGGCACTCCAATCGTTTCACGCGGTTGATCTCCAGCGCGTACGAATGGGCGTGAGATGTTAACAATACCCGAATTGCCCAGCACGAATTACGCAGTGCATACCAGCGTCTGTGGCGGCAGTGGCCCTGGGTCATGGAAAGATGCAGCATGTTGACGCGGGATCCGCCGCCGCGGATCGGAGTTGTCCTGTACGACGGTGTGGAATCGATCGATCTTAGCGGAACGCTCGGGGTGACCAGCAGGAACACTCTCCCCCTCCCCTTGAGGGCTTGGGCCGCTTCGCGGCCCAAGCCCTCAAGGGGAGGGGGAGAGTGTTCCCCGATCGAGGCTTACTCCTGATGCCTATGGGGCCAAGCCCGGCCATGACGGATAGGGGCCGCCGGCACGGGCGGGCCAGGGGGGCATGGGCGGGCAAAAATGGGAATTGCTGAAGTCGCCGGGCGCCGGTTGCGGTGCGTTGACGGCGAGTGTTAGCCTGCAACCGGGACGCAACACCACATCGGCACATCCGAATATGGATTCGTAACCGTGCCGACAAAACAAGCAGGGGGCTATAGTGGGCATCTCGCGACGCGGCGTGATCGGCAGCGGACTAGCTGCGGGCGTATTCGCACCGATGGTCCGACGGGCCAACGCCGCACCCGGCGACGCCGGAACCCTGCGCACCGTCATGCAGGGCGATCTGCGGGTGTTCGACCCGATCTGGACCACGGCGAATATCACCGCCTACTACGGCGCGATGGTCTACGACACGCTGTTCGCCATCGACGAGCACTTCAAGCCGCAGCCGCAGATGGTCGACAAGTGGTCGCTCAGTGACGACAAGAAGACCTACACTTTCGCGCTGCGCGACGGGTTGGGCTGGCAGGACAACACGCCGGTTACCGCGGCGGATTGCGTCGCCTCGGTGCGGCGCTGGGCGGCGCGCGACGGCGGCGGCCAGGTGATGATGCAATTCGTCAAGGACATTTCTGCTGGTGACGACAA
This sequence comes from Acetobacteraceae bacterium, assembly GCA_035696165.1. Lineage (GTDB taxonomy): Bacteria > Pseudomonadota > Alphaproteobacteria > Acetobacterales > Acetobacteraceae > Palsa-883. The sequence continues at coordinate 4,909 of DASRQX010000020.1, forward strand.
GACGTTCAAGATCGAGCTGACGGAGCCGTTTGGCCCGGTGATTGACATGCTCGCCAAGCCGACCACGCCCGACTGCTTCATGATGCGCAAGAAGGATGCCGAGACCGATCCGTTCCAGCAGGTCAGCGCCCGTATCGGCTCCGGACCGTTCACCTTCAACGAAAGCGAGACCCGGCCGGGCAGCCAATATGTCTTCAACAGGTGGGACAAGTATGTTCCGCGCAAGGAGCCGCCGTCAGGGCTCGCCGGCGGCAAGGTGGTGTCGCTGCCGAAAGTGATCTGGGAGAACATCGCCGATGAGCAGACCGCGCTGGCGGCACTGCAATCGGGTGAGATCGACTTCTACGAACTGCCGCCGATCGACCTGCTGCCACAGCTTGCCGCCGATCCGAATATCACGCTCGAGGCGCTGAACAAGACCGGCAATGTCGGCATCGCGCGGCTGAACTGCCTGCACCCGCCGTTCGCGTCGGTCGAGGCGCGGCAGGCCATGCTGTACCTGCTCAACCAGTCGGATTTCATGAAGGCAACATTCGGCAACCCGAAATACTACCAGACCTGCGCGTCCTATTTCGGTTGCGGCACACCGATGCAGACCGACGTCAACACCGACTGGTTCAAGCATGGCGTCGACCTGGCGAAAGCGAAGGAGCTGTTCACCAAGGCCGGCTACAGTGGCGAGCCTGTGGTCGTGCTGCAGGCGACCAACATCGCCTTCATGAACAACTCCGCTCAGCTCATCGCCGGGCAGTTGGAGAAAATCGGCGTCAAGGCGCAGCTTGCCGCCAGTGACTGGGGCGGCGTGGTGACCCGCCGATCCGTGATGGAACCCGATGACAAGGGCGGCTGGGACGTCTTCATCACCTGGGGCAGCGCCTACGCGTTCAGCGACCCGATCGGGCTGCTGGCGTTGGCGATGAACGGTAAGAAGGCCTGGTACGGCTGGCCGACTGACGACGCCTATGAGAAGCTGCGGATGGAATGGGCCGGTGCGGCGGATGATGCGGCGCGCAAGGCGATCGGCGACAAGATGGCGGCGCTGGGCTGGAATGACGTGCCGGCGGTGATCCTCGGGCAGTGGGTCTCGCCGCAGGCCTGGCGCAAGAACGTCAGCGGCTTCATCGGCATTCCCGAGATCATTCCGTTCTGGAATGTGAAAAAGACCTGACCCTGACACGATGGGTGCCTATATCGCGCGCCGGCTGCTCTCCACGCTGCTGGTGATGGCGCTGGTCGGCGTGTTCATTTTCCTGCTGCTGCACCTGGCGCCCGGCGATCCGGCCTCGATCATCGCCGGTGACAATGCCTCGCCCGCGCAGATCTTCAAGATTCGCCACCAGCTTGGGTTGGATGCGCCGCTGGTGGTGCAGTTCGCCCGCTGGGTCTGGCAGTTGCTGCATGGCGATTTCGGCGTCTCGATCTTCTCCGAGGCGCCGGTGATGGAGCTGATCCGCCAGCGGCTGCCGGCGACGCTGGCTTTGACCAGCACGACGATCAGCTTCGCCGCCATTCTGGCGGTCGGCGCGGGCGTGCTGGCGGCGTGGCGCGCCGGGGGCTTGCTTGACCGCGTGCTGATGGGCTTTGCCGCGCTTGGCTTCTCGGTGCCGGTGTTCGTCGTGGGCTACGTGCTGATCTACGTTTGCGCGATTTGGCTGCGCTGGCTGCCGGTGCAGGGCTACGTGCCGCTGTCGGGCGGGTTGTGGCCGTGGGCGAGCCATCTGATCCTGCCCTCGATCGCGCTCGGCCTGGCGTATGTCGCACTGATCGCGCGCATCACGCGGGCCAGCATGCTGGAGGTGCTGAGCGAGGACTACATGCGCACCGCGCGTGCCAAGGGCGCCAGTACCGGGTCGATGCTGTTCCACCATGCGCTGAAGAATGCCGGCGTGCCGATCGTTACGGTGATCGGCATCGGCGTCGCGCTGCTGATCAGCGGCGTGGTGATCACCGAGACAGTGTTCAACATCCCGGGCCTCGGGCGACTGACGGTGGATGCCATCACCAACCGCGACTACCCGATCATCCAGGGCGTGATCGTGGTGTTCTCCGGCACCTATGTCCTGGTCAACCTGGCTGTCGATCTGGTCTACACCCTGATCGACCCGCGCATCCGGTACTGAGCGCCCCCATGTCCGATCGCTTGTCCGATGGCATTTCCAACGCCGTGTCCGACGCCGCCACTCCGCCAGGCGCGGCCCGCGCCGCGCCGGCGCGGGCGGGACTGTGGCGGTTCGCGCGGCGCAACCCGACGATCTGCCTGGGCGGCGGGATCATCGCGACGATGGTGCTGCTGGCGCTCGGCGCGCCGCTGTTCGCCGGCGACCCGCTGGTGATGATCCCGGTCCACCGGTTGCAGCCGCCGTCGGCGGAGTACTGGTTCGGCACCGACAATCTGGGCCGCGACGTGTTCGCCCGTACGGTGTACGGCGCGCGCGCGTCGCTGCTGGTCGGGCTGTCGGTGGCGGTCGTTTCGGTCGCGGGCGGGCTGATCATCGGACTGGCCGCCGGCTACTATCGTCGTTTCGACAGCGTGGTGATGCGGCTGATGGATGGTCTGATGGCGATCCCGTAGATCCTGCTGGCGATCGCGCTGGTGTCGCTGACGCATGGCGGCGTCGGCATCGTCATTCTGGCGATCACCATCCCCGAGGTGCCGCGCGAGGTGCGGCTGGTGCGCGCCGTTGTGCTGAGCGTGCGCGAGCAGCCGTTCGTGGAGGCGGCGATCGCCGGTGGCGCGAGGACCGTGAAGGTGCTGCGCCGACACATCCTGCCCAGCACGATCGCGCCGCTGACGGTGCAGGGAACCTATGTCTGCGCCTCGGCGATCCTGGTCGAAGCCGGGCTGTCGTTCCTGGGAGCCGGCATCCCGCCGAACATTCCGACATGGGGGAACATGATTGCATCCTGCCGACTGTATCTGGCGATCGCGCCGTGGACGATTTTCGCTCCCGGAATCTGCCTGGCCATCGTGGTGCTGGCGGTGAACCTGCTGGGTGACGGGATGCGCGACCGGCTCGACCCGCGCCTAGCCCGCCGGCTGTGAGCCGCGCGCCGACCAAGTTGCTGGAGGTCGAGGGACTTCGGACGCAGTTCGTCTCCGCGGACGGCGTTACGCGCGCCGTGGACGGCGTCAGCTTCACCATCGCGCCCGGCGAAACGCTTGGGCTGGTCGGGGAGTCGGGCTGCGGCAAGAGCGTCACGGCGCTGTCGCTGCTGCGGCTGCTGCCGCGCAACGGGCGTGTGGTGGAGGGGGCGATTCGTTTCGAGGGGCGTGACCTGCTGGCGTTGACCGAGGCCGAGATGCGCCAGATCCGCGGCGACCGCATCGCGATGATCTTCCAGGAGCCGATGACCAGCCTGAACCCGGTGCACACGATCGGCGAGCAGATCGCCGAGGCCGCGCGCATCCATCAGGGGCTGGGGCGCGCGGCGGCGATGGCTCGGGCCGAGGAGATGCTGCGCCTGGTACGAATTCCGGATGCGGAACGACGGATCGGTGATTATCCGCACCAGTTCTCCGGCGGCATGCGCCAGCGAGCGATGATCGCGATGGCGCTGACCTGCTCGCCCACGCTGCTGGTCGCCGATGAGCCGACCACCGCGCTGGATGTTACGATCCAAGCACAAATCCTCCGGCTGATGCTGGAGCTGAAGGAGCGCATCGGTGCGGCGATCCTGCTGATCACGCACGATCTCGGCGTGGTGGCAGAGACCTGCCAGCGGGTGATCGTGATGTATGCCGGACGGACGGTGGAGGAAGCCCCAGTGCTGGAGTTGTTCGACCACCCGGCGCATCCCTACACGCGGGGGCTGCTGACCTCGATCCCGCATGGCGCGGGGCGGCGGCGAAAACGGCTGCCGGAGATTCCCGGCGTGGTGCCGTCGTTGCGTAATCCGATCGTTGGGTGTGCGTTTGCGCCGCGTTGCACGCTGGCGGTGGAGGCGTGCCGGCGGGACGCACCGCCGATCCGTGCAATCGCGCCCGGGCATCTTGTCGCGTGCTTTCGGGCGGAGGAGGTGGTGGCGTGATGTCGCGCAGGGAGAAGGTTCTCCCGCTCCCCTGGAGGGAGGGGGAGAATGTTACGTCTCGGCGCTCCGCATGACCCCGGCGCCCGTCCTATCTGTTCACGACCTCTCGAAGAGCTTCCCTGTCCAGCGCGGCTTCCTGCGACGCACGGTCGCCGAGGTTCACGCGGTCGACGGAGTCTCGTTGGAAGTCGCTGCCGGCGAGACGCTGTGCGTCGTCGGAGAGTCCGGTTGCGGCAAGTCCACGCTCGCCAAGCTGATCTTGCGGCTGATCGAGCCGAGCGGTGGGCGCATCGTGATCGAGGGGAACGACGTCACCACGCTGACACCAGAGGCGATGCGTGGGTTTCGCCAGCGCGTGCAGATGGTGTTCCAGGACCCATACTCCTCGCTAAACCCGCGACTGTCGGCGGAACAGATCGTTACCGAGCCAATTGAGAACTTCCAGCGGCTGGATGCCGCAGCGCGGCGCGAACGGGCGGTGGCGCTGTTGGAGCGGGTCGGGCTGCGCGGCGACGTGCTGACGCGCATGCCGTTCGAGTTCTCCGGCGGCCAGCGCCAGCGGCTGGGTATTGCCCGCGCGCTAAGTTTGCGCCCGGCGCTGATCATCGCCGACGAGCCGGTGTCCGCGCTGGATGTTTCGGTGCAGGCACAAATTGTCAACCTGCTGCAGGATCTCCAAGCCGAACTGGGACTGACCTATCTGTTCATCGCGCACGACCTGGGCGTGGTGAAGCACATCTCCACCCGCGTGGCCGTGATGTATCTAGGCAAGGTGGTCGAACTGGCGGAGAAACGAGCGCTATACGCCGCGCCGAGGCATCCCTATACGCAGGGCCTGATCGCCGCGGTGCCGGTGTCGCATCCGGCGGCACGGCGGCGGCGGGAGCGGATCACCGGGGACATCCCAAGCGCGCTGCACCCGCCGTCAGGCTGCCGTTTCCACACACGCTGCCCGCACGTGATGCCGATCTGTCGCGAGCAGGAACCAACAATGACGCAGCCCGTCCCCGGCCATCAAGTAGCGTGCCATCTGGCAAGCGGCGCATAGATCGCCCACAGTAAACCTGAAACCGCATTACCCCACTCGAAACCCCACCGCAGGATGCGGCGCCGCCAAACGCGCCACCCCAAACAGCTTCTCCCGATAAGTCCCAGCACCGTACGCACGCTTATAGCACCCGCGCTCCTGCAACACCGGAACCACCAGCGCAATAAAATCCTCCAAACACTCCGGCATCACAGTGCGCGACAGATTAAATCCGTCAACATCGGCTTCCTCAACCCACGCGATCAGTCCATCGGCAACCTGCTCCGGGTCGCCAACAATCGGCAACTGCCGACTACCCAACACGAACCGATCGATCAGATCGCGCTTGGTCCAGCCTGGCCCAATCGCGCGAGCCATCGCGTCCACATTCGACCGGATCGCCTGCGACGCGCTCCCGTCGATCGGCTCATCCATCCCAAACCGAGCGAAATCAATGCCCAGCGAAGCCGCGGCATGCGCCAGCGCCCCCTCGAGCGACGCACAACGACGATACTCGGCGAGTTTTTCCCCCGCCTCGCGCTCGGTCCGCCCCACCACGACCGTTGCACCAACGAACATCTGCAACGCCCGCGGCGCGGCGCGCGCGCGCAGATCGGCAACCAGGCGCGCCACGTTGGCCTTGCTGCTACCGTTCACGAACACACACTCCGCGTGCCGGGCGGCAAAAGCGCGCCCGCGATCAGACGCGCCGGCCTGATACAGCACCGGCGTTCGTTGCGGCGACGGCTCGCACAGATGGATCGCATCCAGCCGGTATTGCTGCCCCTGGTGGCGCACGGAGCGCACCCGAGCAGGGTCGGCGTAGACGCCGCCGGCGCGATCGCTCAGCACGGCGTCGTCCTGCCAACTGCCTTCCCACAGCGCGTAGACGACCTGCATGTATTCCTCCGCCAGGTCGTAACGATCATCATGCGCCATTTGGACATCAAACCCCATGCCCCTCGCGGCGCTGTCCAGGTAGCCGGTAACGATGTTCCAGCCGATGCGCCCGTTGGTCAGGTGATCCAGAGACGACATGCGCCGCGCGAACAGATACGGCGGCTCATAAGCAAGATTGCAGGTGACACCAAAGCCCAGATGCGTGGTGGCATGTGCCATCGCCGGAACAAGCAGCATCGGATCGATCAGCGGTACCTGCACCGCGCCGCGCAATGACGCATCGGGTCGGCCCTCATAAACATCATAGACGCCGAGCACGTCCGCCAGGAACAACCCGTCGAACAACCCCCGTTCCAGCGTTCGCGCGAGCGACACCCAATGATCCAGCGAGCGGTAGTCGGTGGATTTGTCACGCGGATGTGTCCACATGCCGTGCTGGATATGGCCGATGCACGCCATGTCGAAGGCGTTCAGGCGGATCTCGCGCGGCATCGCTAGAGCACCGGTCGCATGGCGGCAATGCCGCTCATCATCACCCGATGGCCGAGTGCGGGTGCGTCATCGATCAGCATCGGCAGGCTCCTCAAGCGGTGGGTGGACCGGTTGCCATTCGTCCACTATAATGGACGATATGGCTGCAAAGCAAGACACCACGACGGAAGGTGATCACCTCGCCACGCGGCTGCGCACGGAGCGGGAGGCGCGCGGCTGGTCGATCGGCGATCTGGCCGCGCGCTCCGGGGTGTCGCGCGCGATGATCAGCAAGGTGGAACGCAACGAGGCGAGCCCAACAGCCGCGCTGTTGGGCCGCCTGTCGGGCGCGTTCGGCCTGACGCTGTCGACCTTGCTGGCACGCAGCGAAACCGATGCGACCGGCGATGGGCGTGTGGCGCGCGCGGCCGAGCAGGTGCGGTGGACCGACCTGGCAACCGGCTACGTCCGACGCGCGATATCACCGCCCGGCGCGACGCCTGAGTTGGTGCAGGTGGACCTGCCGCCAGGCGCGCGTATCGACTACCCGAAGTCGGCGTTCACGTTTTTGCGCGGGCAATGTGTGTGGGTGTTGTCCGGCGTGCTGGAATTCAACGAGGGCGCGTTGGCGCACCGCCTGCGGCGCGGTGATTGCCTGACACTGGGACCACCGAGCGATTGCAGCTTCGCAAATCCGTCGGCGGCGACGTTATGTGTCTATCTTGTTGCGTTGACGCGTTGAGTAATAACGGGATCAAGTCATATAATACCGCTACCAGAACATCCGCGGCCAGACCGCCAACCCGGGCCGACCCATCGCGGGTCCTGTCAACTTCATCGCGTCTCCGGTAGCCTACGCTCTCGGCGGCAGGAGGCGGCGATGCGGGCAATCTTCGTGATGATCAAGTGCGACATGGGCCAAGCCTACAAGGTAGCGCGGGAGGCAGCGGACAGCATCGAGCAGATGTCCGAGCTCTATTCGACCTCCGGCCAATACGACCTGCTAGGCAAATTCTACCTCGAACCGGACGAGGACATCGGTCGGTTCGTAACGGAGAAGGTGCAGTCGCTGCCGGGCGTAAAGGACACCTACACGCTGATCACCTTCAACGCCTTCACCGGCGGCGGACGCTAGCCGCCAAGTACACCTCTCCCGCACTTGCGGGAGAGGTCGAGGCGCGAAGCGACGAGGGTGAGGGGCGTGCCGCACACAGCGCCATCACCCCGCATCGCTCCGTTTGCTGACCCGCGACGACCCGGAGAGATCAACCCGCATCAACGCCGTGCCACAAAATCAATCTCGATCAACGCGCCGCGCGCCAGCCCGGTAACCCCAACGCAAGTACGCGCCGGCAGCCGATCGGCCGGAAAATACCCCCGATACACCGCGTTCATCGGCGAATAATCCGACTCGAACCGCGTGAGAAAAACCCGCGCACTGACCACATGCTCCAACCCCAAACCAAGCCCACCCAGCACGAGGACCAGATTATCCATCGTGCGCCGCGTCTGCGCCTCGATCCCATCCGGCAGGGGCGCCGCATCATCCCCCGGCACATTCGGAATCTGACCCGTCAGGAACACAAAGCCATCCACCTCGACCGCGTGGCTGTACGGCGCGACCGGCGTGGCCGCACCTCGGATCATATGAAACAATCGCTCGGTCATGCCCGCGCTGTCCCTCTTGCTGCCGCGATCGCCGCCCATACCCGATTTGGCGTCGCCGGCATATCGAAATGCCGAATCCCCAGCGGCGCCAACGCATCGTTCACCGCGTTCATCACCGCGGCCAGCGCGCCGACCGTCCCCGCCTCTCCGACCCCCTTCGCCCCGAGCGGATTGACCTTCGTCGGCACCTCGCGCGTCGACATCTGAAAGTCCGGCAGATCGTCGGCCCGCGGCATCTGGTAATCCATGAACGACGCTGTCAGCATCTGGCCTGACTCGCGATCGTGCACGATCTGCTCGCCCATTGCCTGCCCGATGCCCTGTGCCACGCCGCCGTGCGTCTGCCCGGCGACCAGCAGAGGATTGAGGACGCGGCCGAGCTCCTCCACCGCGCTGTAGCGCACGATCTCGGTCACGCCCGTATCCGGATCGATCTCCACCTCGCAGATATGCGTGCCATTCGGGAATGTGCAGGCGGTGGGCGAGAACTCGCCGCTTTCCACCAGGCCGCCTTCCTCACCGGGCGGAATATGCGCAGGATCGTGCACGGCGTGCGCGACAGCAGCCAGATCGACAGATCGATCCGTGCCGGTAATGGTAAAACGCCCGGCGTCGAATGTAACATCCACCACGGCCGCCTCCAGCAACTCCGCCGCGATGCGCTTGGCCTTCTCGATCACCTTGTCCACCGCGATCGACACCGCCGATCCGCCAATGCACAACGCCCCCGATCCGCCATTGCCCTTGCCGTACGGCAGGTCGTCGGTGTCGCCCTGCTCATACAACACCTGCTCCACCGGCACACCGAAACGATCAGCGACAAGCTGGGTGAACGCCGTTTCCAGTCCCTGGCCCACCGACACCGATCCGGTCCGCAAGATCAGCGTACCGTCCTCGGCGAGCCGCAGTGTGGACAGGTCCTTGGCCGGTCGCAGGAACGGTCCGCCGGCGACCTCGATGCAGTTGCACAGGCCGATGCCGCGCAGCTTGCCGCGCGCCTTCGCGTCCTCACGTCGCGCGGGAAAACTGTCCAGGTTCGATAGCGTTGCCGCGGTCTGCATGTTGCCTTCGAACTCGCCGCAATCATAGGTGAAGGTCAGCGCGGTCTTGTACGGCATCGCTTCAGGCGGGATCAGGTTGCGTCGACGCAGCTCGTACGGATCGATGCCCAGCTCGCGCGCCGCGACATCGATCAGCCGCTCGATCGTGTAGGTTGCTTCCGGCCGCCCGGCGCCGCGATACGCGGCGGTGGGCACCGTGTTCGTCATGATACCGCAAGATTCCGCATAGATCGTCGGGATGTCATAAACGCCGGCCGTGCCGCCGATATTGCCGACCGGCCACCCTGACCGCCCCGACACATAAGCGCCCAGGTTCACATCCCAGCGCAGCCGCAGCGCGGTGAACCTGCCGCCTGCGTCCAATCCCAACTCCGCGGTGATGCGCATTTCGCGCGCCTGTTCGTCGGTCAGCAGACCCTCGGTGCGATCGGAGATCCAACGTACCGGCCGGCCGAGCTTGCGAGCCGCCCAGCAGACCAGCGCGTATTCCTGCTGCACACCCGATTTCATCCCGAACGAGCCGCCGACATCGCCCGGCAACACACGAATATCCATAGGTTCCAGCTTGAAGTTGTTCTGCGCCAGGCCATTCCGTAGCGGGAATGGCGACTGGATCGAGGCATGCAGCACCAGCCGCCCGTCGCCGCCAACTTCCGCCCAGGCACCGCGCGGCTCCATCGAGTTGGCGGTGACGCGCGACACGAAGAATTGCAGTTTCGTCACGTGCGCCGCGTCGCGCAGCGCCTGTTCGGTGCGCTCCGCGTCGCCGCGCTTCCACAGAAAGCCGATGTTGTCGGGCACGTAGTCCCACACCGCGGGCGCACCCGGATGCATCGCCGCGATCGGATCGATCACCACCTCGCGTTCGCGGTAATCGACAACCACACCCTCAGCGGCTTCCAGTGCCGCACCACGCGTGTCCGCCACCACCAACGCGACCGGTTCACCAACGAAGCGCACGCGGTTGCTCGCCAGCAGCGTGCGATCGGTCTTCGGCGCCGGTCCGCCATCGGGACGCGGAAAGCCGATACCGCCGGGGATCGGTCCGACATCCGCCAGGTCCGCCTGCGTGAACACACCAACCACGCCCGGCATGACGCGCGCCGCAGCACAATCGATTCCCGAAACATCCGCGTGCGCGTGCGGTGAACGCACCAGCACGGCCACCAGCATATCGGGATGTTTGCCGTCGGCCGCATAGCTGCCCTTGCCCGTCAGCAACCTAGAATCCTCCCGGCGCCGTAATGGCTTGCCCTGCAATGCCCCCATGTGATCTCTCCTTCGCTCAGCAATTCCGGTCATGCTCAAAGCTGGCATGATCGAAGCTGGGCCGATTGTGGCTTGAGGGGAAGGTCCAGCCAAGCCACAGTTCCCCCAACAACCCACCGGGAGGACCCAACCATGGCAAACCTGCGCGATATCCTGCGCAATTACCTCAAGGAAAAGCTGGCGCGCGACCAGGTCGTGGCCTCCATGACCGTGCGGCTGATCCGCTCGATCGAGGTCGCCCAGATCGCCGCGACGGCCGGGTTCGACACGCTGTATGTCGATGTCGAGCACAACACGCTGTCGATCGAAAGCACAGCGCAGATCTGCGTCGCCGCGCAGGCGGTCGGCGTCACGCCACTGGTGCGCGTGCCCGCCAACACACCAGACTACATCTGCCGCCTGCTGGATGGCGGCGCAATGGGGGTGATCGCCCCGCATGTGCGCAGCGCGGAAGACGCGGCGCGAATCGTCAGCTACGCCAAATTCCCACCATTCGGCGAGCGCGGCGCCGGCGGCGCGCTGCCGCATTACCAATACCGCAGCTTCCCGCAACCCGAGGCCAATGCCGCGATGAACGACGCAACCATGGTCGTGGTGATGATGGAAGCCATCGCCGCGCTGGATAACGTAGAAGCGATCGCCGCGGTCCCCGGCATCGACATGCTGCTGGTCGGTACCAACGACTTATGCAACGAGATGGGCATCACCGGCCAGTTTGACCATGCGAACGTGCGAGACGCCTTCACCCGCACCATCGCCGCCTGTCGCAAGCACGGCAAGCACGTCGGCATCGGTGGCCTGGCATCGCGGCCCGACCTGATGACAGAGTACGTACGCCTAGGCGCGCGCTACGTCTCCACCGGCACGGACCTGGCGTTCCTACTGACAGAGACCGCGCGCAAGGCAAAGTTCGTACGCGACATCACCCTGTAACCATCTCGTTGCCCAACCGGTTTCACCTCTCCCGCTCTTGCCGGGAGAGGTCGCGGAGCACTTGCGACGCGGGTGAGGGTCGTGCCGCGAGCGCCACCCTCACTGTTGGTCCGCTTCGCGGTCCAACCGCTCCAACAGATCGGCCAGCGCGATCAGTTCATCCAGCGCCGCGCGCGACGCCGCGCCAGCGTTCTCGGCCATCATCATCCCCCCCGGCCGTCGTTTCACGTACGCAGATGCGCGAAATCCCCCGCACAAGCTGCGATCAGTTCATCCACCGTGTCGCACACCCGCGCCCCGGCACCGCGCAGGCGTTGCGACTTCGACCCGATCGTTCCGGTCTCGCCAAACACCAACGCTCCCGCGTGTCCCATCGATACGCCCTCCTTGGCCTCGCGTCCGGCGATCACCGCGTACAGCGGTTTTTGCGCGCCCAGGCTGGCATAGGCGGCGGCGCAGTCTTCTTCCTCCGTCCCGCCGACTTCTCCCACCAGCACAATGCCGGCAGTGCGCTCGTCCGCGAAAAACACCGGCAGCAGATCGGCAAACCGCACGCCTTTGACCGGGTCGCCGCCGACGCCAATCCATAAACTTTCGCCCAACCCCTCACGCACCAGCCGGTACCCGACCTCATAGGAAAGCGTGCCGCTCTTCGACATGATCGCCAGTGGGCCAGGGCGCAAGCAGACATCCGGCAGGAACCCCAGCTTGATCTCGCCCGGGATCGCCATGCCCGGCGTGGACCCGCCGATCCAGGTGGCGCCTGCCGCGCGCATCGCGCGGCCGATCGCGATTGCATCGTGCAACGGAATTCCCTCCGCCACCGTGACAATCAGCTTGATCCCGGCGTCCAGCGCCTCGCGCACCGCCGCCAGCGTTTCCCCCCGCGGCGCCATCGTCACTGCCGCCACCGCTCCAGTCGCCGTCACCGCAGCGGCACAGTCGGCAAACACCGGGACGCCGGCGGCCTCCTTCATGTCAGTGCGGGTCGAGGTGCCACCAACGACGTTCGTGCCATACCCGCGCATAAGCGCCGCGTGCGTGCGCCCCATCCGCCCGGTGATGCCCTGCACGATCACCTTCGTGTCGCGCGACAGCGAGCCGATCACGCCAGCACCGTCGCGATACGATCGAGCGCCGCCTGCAACTCTTCCTCCATCGCAATATCCGGCCGCTTCTCCACCAGGATTCGCCGTGCATCGGCAGCACCGCGTCCCACCAGCCGCGCAACGACCGGCACGCGCAAAGCAGGCGAGGCATCCACCGCGGCGGCCAACAAAGCAGCAAACTCACCCAAGTCAGTAATGCCGGCAAAGATGTTCACCAGTACCACGCGCAGCGACGGACGCGAGGTGATCCATTCCAGCACGCGGATCAGCCGATGCGGACTGCCGCGCAACTGCCCGGTCCGCACATCGCAGAAATTCAGCGGCTTCATTCCACGCGCGGTCAGTTCGTCGATCAGCATCATCGACAACCCGGCGCCGGTGGTCACCAGGCCGATCTCGCCCTCCGGATCAAGCTCGACATAGTCGAACCCCTCGCTCAGCTTGCGATTGGCGTCGAGATAGATCGACGGGCGCGCGGCGATCAGCGCGGTAATCCGCGGCTGGCGATCGACGGCATTCAGATCGACGACCACCTTTGCGTCACCGGCGACGCAGCCGGCATCAGTAACGAACAGCGGATTGATCTCCGCCAGCGCCAGTTCACGCGCCAGCAGCATCTCGGCCAGCTTGCGCCCGACCTCGGCGATCCGTGCGCGGATCGCCGCCGGCTCTTGCGCCAGCATGCCATCCAGCATGGCAACGATCGCGGCATTTTCCGGCGCGCAAACCTGCCCTGCAAGGTCAGCGTCGCCGCCTTGCTCCACCTCCATGCCGCCGACGGCCAGGTAGATCACCCGCACACCGTAGTTCGCGGGATCAACCATCAGTGCAAGATAGCGTTCCGTACCGCTGATGGCCTGTTCGATCAGGCAGGCCTTCACCGCATGGCCCTTCAGCCGCCCGCCCAGCATCCCGCGCACCGCCGCGGCCACGTCATCCGGCGTCCCGCAATGCCGAACCCCGCCGGCCTTGCCCCGCGCGCCGACCGGCACTTGCGCCTTGACGACCCACGGCCCGGCATCAGCCGGCGGCGCAATGACATCGGCGGCGGTCACAACGTGACCAGGCGGAACCGCGATGCCATGCGCCGCGAACAGCGCCTTGCCGTCGGCCTCGATCAGCAGCATCCCCGTGCTCCGTCAGTAGGTATCAAGACTAAGGATGCCCTCGCCGACATCCAGGTCGCCGACGATCTTCTTGCCAATCAGATCGCGCAACGTCTCCGACGTGCCGCCGCCGATCGAGCCGTAGCGCGCGCCGCGATACAGCCGCGAAACCGGATATTCATCGGTAAACCCAAACCCGCCATGCAACTGCACGGCCTCCGACGTAACCCGCAGCGACATCTCGTTGTTGAAGATCTTTGCAGTCGCTGCCAGGAACGGATCGGGAAACGGGTTCGCCGTCATGCAGGCGCGATACAGCAGGCCCCGCCCGGCCTCGATGTCCTTGAACATGTCAGCCAGCTTCCATCGAACGCCCTGATGATCGGCAATCGGCTTGCCAAACACGGTGCGATCGCGGACATAATTCACCGCCTCGTCGAACGCACCCTCCGCAAGACCCAGCGAGATCGATGGGTTAAGGCAACGCTGCGTGTTGAACGCGGTCAGCAGGCGACGGAACCCATCTTCCTTGATGACCAGGTTTTCCAGCGGCAATTCACAGTCGTTGAACTGGATCTCGTGCAGATTCTCCCCGCCCATCGTGTGATAGGTGCCGGTGACCTCGAAGCCTTTGGTGTCGGGCTCCAGCAGCACGCAGCCGATGCCCTCGCGCCCGGGCTTGCCGTCTACGCGCGTGAACACGACGAACATGCCGGCCTCCGGCGCGCGGCTGATCAGCGTCTTGGTGCCCTTCAGGATCACGCGGTCGCCGACAATGCGCGCATTGGTGCGGTAGTTGGCGACGTCGGTGCCGGCGTGCGGTTCCGTCATGCACACGGCGAGCATGCACTCACCTGAAACGACCTTCGGCAATATGCGGTCCTTGATAGCGTCGGGGGCGTATCGGGCAATCACGCGGGTTTGCACGCCCGCCTCGCCCATCACCGCCATTGCGGTCACGTAATCGACCTTGGCGATCTCCTCCAGGATCAACGCGGTGTCTAGAATGGGCAGGCCCAGGCCGCCATATTCCTCGGGCACCGACATCCCCAGCACACCTAGCGACGCCAGCTTCTCCATGTTGGTCCAGGGAAAAGTGCCGTCCATCCACTTGCCGGCGGTCTGCTTGAATTCACCCTGGGCGAGCGCGCGGACCGACGCGACCATCTCGCGCTGTTGCGGGTTGATCTGAAAATCCATTGGTCGTGTCTCCCCGATGTGCCGCACGGCCTGCCGAGTGTGCTTGGCGGGGCCGCCGCCCTCAACCCCCCGCGTGCCGCGGCGCGGGCTGCGGGGGTTGACCGCGACGCCCCCGCCAAGCAAGACGCAATGGTGCCGTTTGTGCTGCGATGCGGCCAACGGTCGCGCGAACGTTGCGAAAGGTTTGGGGTGTGGGTTTTCAGCGAGACCGGGCGACATGAACGATAGTGTCGCGAGCAGGATCGGTTCGATCGATGCGGTTGACGCGGGGTTGGCGTCCGTCGGGTATATTCCCAGCCGGCAGATCGCCACCGCGGTCTATCTGGCGCATCACCTGCAAAAACCGATCCTGGTGGAAGGTCCCGCCGGCGTCGGCAAGACCGAGCTGGCAAAATCGGTCGCAAGCTGGCTCGGGCTGAAGCTGATCCGCATGCAGTGCTACGAGGGCCTGGACGAGTCGAAGGCGCTGTATGAGTGGAAATATGGCAAGCAACTCCTCTACACCCAGATCCTCAAAGACAAGATCAACGAGGTGTTAGGTCCGACCGACAGCCTGACCGCGGCGATCGACAAGCTGCATGGGTTCGGCGACATCTTCTTCGCCCCCGAATTCCTGGAACCCCGGCCCCTGCTGCGCGCGTTGCAGGAACCCGCCGGCGCGGTGCTGCTGATCGACGAAATCGACAAATCCGACCAGGAGTTCGAGGCGTTCCTGCTGGAAATCCTGTCGGACTACCAGATCTCGATCCCGGAGATCGGCGAGGTGCACGCACTGGTGCCGCCGGTCGTGCTGCTGACCTCCAACAGCACCCGCGATCTGGGCGACGCCCTGAAACGCCGCTGCCTGCACCTGCACATCGGCTTTCCCGACGCGATGTTGGAAGCCCGCATCATCGAATCGCGTGTACCCGGGATCGAGGCCAGCCTGCGCGCCCAACTGGTGAACTTCGTGCAACAATTGCGCGCGCTGGATCTGAAGAAAGCGCCATCGGTCAGCGAAACGATCGACTGGGCGCGCGTGCTGCTGTTGCTGCACGCGGCGGCGCTGGAGGTCGATATGGTACACGACACGCTGAACGTACTGCTGAAGTTTGAAGCGGATATCGAGGTCGCCGGCAGGCAGCTCGGCGGCATGACCGCGAAAGCACGGCAGGACGCCGGATTGGCGGCATAGCGCATGCAGGCGACGGAGCCGCTGCGGCAGTTCCTGCAGGCCACGCGCAGTGCCGGCCTGCGCGTTTCCGCGGCGGAAGGGATCGACGCCGCCCGCGCCGTGCGCGTGGTCGGCTACGGCGATCGCATCATACTGAAGGACACGTTGTCCCTTGTGCTGGCCAAAACGCCGGACGAGAAGGCGTTATTCGATGAATGTTTCGATCTCTACTTCAAGCGCGAAGGTTTCGAACCGGACGACGCCTCGGCGTCAAACGATGAAGCGCCGCCCCGAGGCCAGGCGGGCGGCCAAGGCGAAGGGATGGGCAGCGGCGGCGGCGGATCGTTCGGCGAGATGCTGCTGAACGACGATCGGGTCGCGCTGGCCACCGCCGTGGAACAGGCAGCGCGCGAAGCCGGACTGGAAAACATCCGCTTCTTCACTCAGCGCAATCTTTACGCCCGCCGCGTCCTGGACCGCATGGGCTTGCGCGGCGTAGAGCGCGACATGGCCAACCTGCGCCGCGCCGCCACGGCGGCCGCCAACATCAAAGCCGATCTGCTGGAAGAACGGATCGAGCGGCTACGCGATCAGGTGCGCGACCTTGTGGACCGCAACCTGCTGCTGTTCGCGCGCGGCGAAACCGAGAAGTTCCGCGAGGAACTCCTGAAATCCGCCCGCCTGACCAGCCTGGAACGGCGCGACCTGGACCGTATGCGTGTGCTGGTCCGCGCGATCGCACGCAAGCTCGCCTCCCGCTACGCCAAGCCACGCCGGCGCAAGCTGCGCGGCCAACTCGACGTGCGCCGCACGATCCGCCGCAACATGGCCTGGGACGGCATCCCGTTCGTCACCGTCTGGAAACAGAAACGAATCGAGAAGCCGCGCGTGATGGTGCTGTGCGACGTCTCCGGTTCGGTCGCCGCGATGGCGCAATTCCTGCTGATGTTTCTCTACGCGCTGCACGAGGCGCTGGCCGGCATCCGCGGCTTCGCCTTCGCCAGCAGCCTGATCGAGGTCAGCGACATCCTGGAATCCGAACCGATCGAGACGGCCATTGCAAAGATCATGCAGACGGTCGGCTACGGCTCATCGAACTACGGCAACTCGCTAGCCGATTTCGAGGATGGTTGGGGCCGTTACGTAACGAACAAGACAACACTGATAATCCTGGGCGATGCGCGCGGCAACCGCACTGATCCGCGCATCGACATATTCCAGGCAATCACCGCGCGGGCCAAGCGCGTGATCTGGCTCAACCCCGAATACCGCACCGCATGGGGCACCGGCGATTCGGACATGTTACGCTACCGGCCGTTCTGCCACGTAGCAACGGTGTGCAACACGCTGCGGCATCTGGAGCGCGTGGTGGCGGACATCCTGAAAGATGGCGGATAAACCACGTTCACCTCTCCCGCCCTTCGCGGGAGAGGTCGAGGCGCGAAGCGACGAGGGTGAGGGGCTGCCCCCGCGCGCCACGCTCACCGTTGATCCGCCTCGCGGCTCAACCGCTCAACTCGCCGACCTCGGTCCGCCCTTCGCGACCCAAACCCACAAAGCGCGACACAGGCATACGCCCGCGCAACTCTCACGCCGTAGCCCCGCCATCCACCGGCAGTGCCACCCCGGTAATATACGACGCCTCGTCCGACAGCAGGAACAGCGCCGCGTTGGCGATTTCCTCCGGCCGCGCCGGCCGCCCCATCGGCACCTGCCCGCCGCGCTTCTGCACCAGCGTCTCCGGCGTCTCACCCGGCGGCAACTGGCTGTCCGGTCGCGCAACGAACACCCGCAGCATCGGCGTATCCGTCGGCCCCGGGCACACCGCGTTCACCCTGATCTTCTCATGCGCGTAACGCTTCGCCAGCCCGTGGACCAAGCCCACCACTCCGAACTTCGCGATATTGTAGACCGGGCTGAACTGCGACCCCGTCAACCCCGAGGTCGACGCAGTAAACAAAATCGACCCGCCACCCCGCGCGCGCAACTCCGCCAACGCCGCCTCCGTCGTCACCAGCACGGTGCGCAGATTCAAATCCATCGCCAGCTCGAAATCTTTCCACTCGATCCCCTCGATCGAGGCGGGACCGGGATGGCCAACATGGTTCCAGACGAAGTCAAGTCCGCCGAAGGCCTTCACCGTGCGATGCACGATCTCGCGCGCGAACCCGTCCTGCCGCAGATCCCCGGCGATCGCGATCGCTTTTCCACCGGCGGCCAAAATCTCCTTCACCACTGCCTCGGTCCGCGCCTCATCGATATCCACCACGCCGACCGCCGCACCCTCGCGTGCGAAACGAAGCACCCCCGCGCGCCCCATGCCGGACGCCGCCGCGGTCACCAAACCAACCTTGCCTTCCAGCCGCCCCACTGCATCCATCGTGTCGCCCTCCCTCAGGCCAGGCTGCGTTGCGTCCAGAACCAGCTCATCATCAGCCGGTTGAACGAGTTCGGGTGCTCGACATTCGGAAAATGCCGCGCGTTCTTGATCTCCGCATAGCGCGCCCCAGGCACCAGATCGGCCAGCAGCTTGTTGCCGGCAGGCGGCGTGCCGGCATCGCCATCACCCACCACCACCAGCACAGGCAGCTTCAACGACGGAAGTTTCGCTGTGAAATCGAAGTTCTGGATTCCCGCGGAGCAGCCCAGATACCCCGCCGGCGTGGTCCCGACGATGGTGTCGTGGATCTCCTTCCAGCGCCCGGGATTGCGCGGCTTGAACGCATCGGTGAACCAACGTTCCATCGTCGGTGCCGCCAGTGGCGCCAGCGAGTTCGCCTCGCGCACCGTGCGCATCCGATCCGCCCACGCCAGCGCCGCACCGCTGGGGCTGGCGGGCAGCGTATCGCACCACATCGCCGATATCACCCGGTCCGGATACTCGATCGCCAAGGCCTGGCCCAGCATCCCGCCGATCGACAAGCCGATATAATGCACCCGCGCGAGGCCGAGTTGCTCCAGCACCCCTGCCACGTCGCCGGCCAACTGGCTCATGGTATAGTCGCCCGCGACCGGATCGCTGCCGCCATGGCCGCGCATGTCGATACGCAATACGCGGAACCCAGCGGCCAGCAGCGGGGGCACCTGCTCCGCCCACATCCCACCCTCGGACGCCAGCGAGTGCGTCATGCACACCACCGGCGCGCCCGCGGGGCCAACCAAGTCATAGGCGATGTTCCGGCCATCAAGCTGCAACCGCATGGCGGCGTCCTCCCGTTGTGTCGAGTTCACCCCAGAGTAGAACCGACTCGTCCGGACGGGAAACTCGACCGATCCGGCAGCCTTGCGCGGCCCGGGCTGGCGCGAGACGGTCCGCCGGCGCTAGGTTCCCAACGAATGCAGCGGAAGGAAAGACCGCGATGGACGGAATGGCCGGCAACCACCTGATCACCGACGAGGCAACGCTCGCCACACTGTACGGCGAGTCCAGCCCCGCGGCGCTCACCAAGGAGATCGACTACCTGCATCCGCACTACCGCGCGATGATCGCGGCCTCGCCGTTCGTGGTGATCGCAACCAGCGGGCCGGGCGGTCTGGACGTGTCGCCGCGCGGCGATCCCGCAGGCTTCGTCACGATCGAGGACGACCGCACGCTGCTGCTACCGGACCGCCGAGGCAACAACCGCATCGACAGCCTGCGCAACCTGCTCATCGATCCGCGCATCGCGCTGCTGTTTCTGATTCCCGGCGTCGGCGAAACGCTGCGGGTCAACGGGCGGGCGGAGATCTCAATCGACCCAGCGCTGCTCGCGCGATTTCCGATGCAGGGCAAGCTGCCGCGCTCGGTGATCGTGGTGCATGTCGAAGCGGTGTATTTCCAGTGCCCGAAGGCGCTCGTGCGGTCCGAGTTGTGGAACCCGGCGAAGCACATCGAGCGCAAATCACTGCCCAGCACCGGAACGATGCTGGCCGACATCACCCGCGGCACGGTCGGTGGAGAACAATACGACCGCGACTACCCGGAGCGACTAAAAGCAACGATCTACTAGACGCAAGGCGGGCTCACGGCGAGCGTAACGCACATCAGCGCGCAGAGCGGCAAAGCGAAGCGCCTTCCGCCTTGCTTCGTGCACGCGGAAAGTCGCGGGCGATGCCCCGCGGATCAAGTCCGACGCTGGGCTTTTCCGCCTTACGGCAAGACCGCCTGCGCCTCGATCTCCACCTTCAGCTCGGGCAGCACTAGAGCAGAGACCTCCACCAGCGTGGAAGCCGGCCGATGCGCACCAAAATAGCGCTGCCGCACCGGATTGATCTTCGCGCGGTCGTCCACATCGGTCAGATAGACGACCACCTTCACCACATGCTCGGCGCCGGCGCCGACCGCCTTCAGGCCGGCATTCATATTGGCAACCGCGATCTCGAACTGCTCGACCACACCGTCCGGAATACTCCCATCGCCGGCGATCCCGACAGTGCCCGAAACCCAGATCAGGGTGCCCGCCTTAACGACGTGGCAATAGTGGCTGAACGGTTTCGCCTGGCCGTCCACCATCAGACGTTCGATCGCTGGCACTTTTCTCTCCCTCACATCAGCCAGCGTGCCGCGGCAGCATAGCCGGCACGTTGGGTTGGTGGAACGGCATGGGTCGCGGACTCATCGGCGATCATCGCCGCGACAACGTCCCGTCGGTCCGCCCGCATCGCTGAGTCGGCGAGTATCTGGCGGAACAAATCACGCTGCGCCAAGCTGCCGCCCAGCAGGCGCATCGACTCCTGGCGTGGCTCCAACAAGGCAACGACCCGCGCATGCTGCCCGCGCCGGTGCGCCAGCGCCGCCTCACAAACCGGAACAACGACATCGCCAATTGCCGCCGCGGCCCAAACGGACGGATCCTCCGCCTGCTCACGCAACGCCGCCAGGAATCGCGCCGCAGCTTCGTCGCGCCCGGTGGCCGCCAGGGCCAGCATCAGATGCGGCGGCAGCAGCAGATACGCTGTGTCGCCGATCCGTGCCTCGGCCTTATCCGCCAGTTCGTCCCAACGTCCGCCGACATCCAGCCCCAGCAACTCCAGCCGCCACAGCAGCGCCGTTGCGTTTTGCAGGTCGTTGAACTGATCCGGCACCGCCTTGGTCAGCGGTGACTCCAGATTACGGATGTTCGTATCGTAGCTGGCCAGCACCGCATCGCGCTCGCCGAGATCAAGCTGCATCAGCGCGCGGTGCCACCACAGATGATGCACGAGGTTATTGCCGATCGGCCAATAGCCCGTCTGCGCGGCGAGCCAGTCGTTGCCTTCACGCGGCCGGCTCTCCATCTCCAGGATGTGCGCCTTGACGTGGTGGGCAAAGAAATTCGTCGGATCGCGCTCGTACGCGCTGTCGATCGCACGTTCGGCGCCGGCGGTGTCGCCCGCCTCCTCGTGCGCGAAGGCCCAGACAGACTGGAAGCATTCGTAACCCGGCAATCCGGGCGACCACGCGGGGGCAAGGCGATCCGCCTGCTCCAGCACCGTCTGCGTCTGGCCGTAACGGAAATTGGTCGTGTCACAAATCCGAACCGCCAGCAGATCGATGGGATCGGCGTCGAGCAGCCCCCGCCACGCCGCGAATGCCCCGCCCAGCGCGCCGCGTCGCCATGCGGCCAGCGCTGCGACGTGGCGCTGTTCGCGGGCGGTGGCAACCGAGGCACCGGCCTCGGCGGCGGCCAGACTGGCGGCGATGGCCGGACGATGCGCCGGATTGGCGCCCGCCAGCATCAAGTAGCCCTTCATGCAATGGCCCATGACAAACCCCGGATCCGCGGCCAGCGCGTCGTTCACGAGGTTCATCGTGTCGAGGTGATATTTCAGGTAGTGCTCCACCGCGCGATCGAACAGCGTGGCCGCCTCGGCGCTGTCGGTGGAAAGTTCCAGACCGCGTGCGTCACGTTTCATGCGACGACGCCTCCCGCACCAATGCGCAACGAAACCCCACGCTCGGCGCCCAGCGCATTGCGCAGCCCACTCAGCAGCGCGCCGATCGAGGGCGCCACGCGCGGCGGCCGGCCCGCTACGCGGCGCGGTGGAGATTGCAGCAGCCAGCGCACCGGGTGCATATCGGCCGGCGCGTGTTGCACGACGAACAGCCCGTCCATGGTGCGCACCTCCATTCCTGCCTCACCGGCTGCCACGCGTCCATCGACGCCCCACAGCGTGAGGCAGTCTATCAGCAACCCGCGCAATTCGGCGTCAGTCATTTGGCGTCCCGATCATTGTCCACTCGCCATGGCCGGCCATGAAGAGGTATGGGCAGGTTGGCAACGGGCGCCGCCGCGACATTTCACAGCACGTGAAACATCACAGCATCGGTCCCGCCAACATCTCCGCCGCCACCTTGCGGTGCTGCCACTTCCCATCGCTCAGGCTGCCGTTCCACACACCGTTCTCCACCACCACCTTGCCGCGCAGCAGTGTCAGGCACGGCCACGCCGCCATCTTGCGACCCTCCCAAGGTGTATAGTCTGCCTCATGCAGTTCCTCGGCGCGGATCACCCGTTGGTCGGTCGGATCGAGCACGCACAGATCGGCATCCGACCCCGCCGCGATCGCGCCCTTGCGGGGATACAGCCCCATGATCTTCGCCGCGTTGGTGGATACCAGATCGACGAAGCGGCCCAACGTATAGCCGCGCTTGCCAACCATTTCGGTATACATCAGCGCCACGCGCGGCTCCACCCCGGCATTGCCGCCGGTGGTGTCATCGATCCGCACGCCCTGCAGTTTCTTTGCCAGTGTGCAACATATCTCGTCGGTTGCCACACAATTGATCGCACCATCCAGCGTGCCGGACCACAAGGCCGCCTGATCCTCGGCCGACTTCAGCGACGGGTAGGTATGATAGATCTGCCCGCGCGGCGTCTTATAATCCTCCTTCGTATACAGCATGTACTGGTGCAGCGACTCGCCATAGATCGGCACGCCGCGCGCCCGTGCCTCGCGGATCGCGGACACACCGCTGGCCGCCGAGGTGTGCATCATGTAAAGCGCGGTGCCCCGCACCTTCTCCGCCAGCCGGATCACACGGCGGAATGAAATATCCTCGCTCAGCGTGTTGTGAACTTCGGCCATGTTCTCAAAGCCGGTGCGCCCCTCGCGGATCAGCTTGCCGTACATGTGCATCACGATGTCGTTGTCCTCGGAGTGGATCACCCCAACGCCACCATTGGCGGCCAGCACCTGGAACACCTCCCAGATGTCGCCGAAATCGACCATCCGCCCCTTGCGAGACGGCGTGATGTCGGTGGTGAAGATCTTCACCGTGGGAAAGCCTGCCTGGATCGCCTCGCCGACCTGCCCCGGCAGATCGACCGGCAGCGCGCCCTCCACCATGATGTGCTGCGCATAGTCACACGCGCAATGACCCTTCCAGTCAGCCTCGCGCTTTTCGATCGCCTCGCGCAACGTCGCGCCCTGGCTGGCGCGCGTGAAGTCGATCATCGTTGTTGTCCCGCCATGCACCGCCGCGCGGCCGACAACATCCGGCGGGTCGGTCAGCCCGACGCTGCCGTCCGGGTTGGGCAGATGCCATTTGCAATGCACATGCGGATCGATCCCGCCGGGCATGACGATCTTGCCGGTGGCATCGATCAGCCGCGCGCCATCCGGCACCGGCAGGCGGCCCGACGCCGCCACCGCGACAATGCGCTCGCCGGCGATTGCCACGTCGAAGGCGCCGACGCCCTGCGGCGTCACCACGATGTCACCACGCACCACCAGATCGACCATCGCCGTCCCTCCCAATCGCCACCCGGCATGGTTCCGCGTCCCGCCGCGGTCCGCAAGGGTGGGTTGCCCTGCGCGCACTGGACGGCCAGCCGGGTTGGGCAGAAACTTTCGACCGTCCGCGTCGCGTGCCCGTTGGCCGCCGGCGAACGGGGAAACGGTCGGGCCGGAGGGTCATGCAGCGTACCGAGTTTTCGCCGCGCGCGCCGTCGTTGGCCGCCGCCGTGCCGGCCTCGCGCCGGCGGTTCCTCATAATGGCGCTGCTGTTTGTTACGGTGGTGATCAACTACCTGGACCGCAGCAACCTCTCGATCGCGGCACCAGGTCTCGCCAGCGAGTTCGCCATCGACCCGGTCCACATGGGCCTGGTGTTCTCGGCCTTTGGCTGGTCCTACACGCCGCTGCAAATCCCCGGCGGCTGGCTGGTCGACCGGGTGCACCCACGGGTGCTCTACCCGCTGACCATCCTGTTTTGGTCCCTGGCAACGCTGTCGCTCGGCCTGGTCAACGGGGTGATCTTGCTGATCATCTTGCGCATGACGGTCGGCTTGTTCGAAGTGCCGAGCTTCCTGATCAACAACCGCATCGCCACCACCTGGTTCGGCGAGAAGGAGCGGGCGACCTGCATCGCCGTCTACACCTCGGCGGAGTTCGTCGGGCTGGCGTTCCTGACGCCGGTGCTGGCCTGGCTGAAGGTCACGTTCGGTTGGCCATCGATCTTCTTCGCGACCGGCGTGCTAGGCCTGATCTGGGCATTTACATTCCGGCGGACCTATCGCGATCCCGTGGATTTCCCCGGAGTGAACGCGGCAGAGATCGCGCAGATCCGCGCCGAGGGCGGTATCCCCGACCTGTCGGCACGAATCACCGCGCGGCACCAGGCGCGCGACGCCACGCCATGGCGCGACTTCGCCATCGTGCTGGGCCGGCGCAAACTGTGGGGCATCTATTTCGGTCACTACGCATGGGGAATGACATCGACACTCTTCCTGACCTGGTTTCCCACTTACCTCGTCACCTATCGGCACCTGGACTTCATCAAGGCGGGATTCCTGGCCTCGCTGCCGTTCCTGGGCGCGTTCGTCGGCGTGCTTTGCTCGGGCCTGCTGTCGGATATGCTGGTGCGTCACGGCTGGTCGCTCAGCGTCGCGCGCAAGACGCCGATCATCGGCGGTCTGGCGCTGTCCACCACGATCGTCGGCGCCAATTTCGTTAATGATCCAGCGCTGATCATCGCCTTCCTGTCGCTGGCCTTCTTCGCCAACGGGCTGGCCTCGATCCATTGGTCGCTGGTGTCGGCGGCGGCACCGGAACGATTGATCGGCCTGACCAGCGGTGTGTTCAACGGGGTCGGCGGCCTGGCCGGCATCAGTGGCCCGATCATCATCGGTTGGCTGCTGCGCGGCGGTGATTTCACCCTGCCGCTGACCTTCATCGCCTGCGTCGCGGCGCTTGGGGTATGCTCGTATATCTTCGTGGTGGGCAAACTAGAGCGCGTGCGCGAATAGAGGGAGATCGCTATGAAAATCACCAAGGTCGAACCGCTGCTGCTGGATCGGTTTCTCTATGTGCGTGTGCACACCGATGCCGGCATCACCGGGCTGGGTGAATCCGGCACCTGGGGCCAGCTTGAAGCCTCCGCCGCGTCGATCGCCAAGTACGGCGAATATCTCGTCGGCAAGGATCCGTTCCCGATCGAGCACCACTGGAACGTCATGCTGCGCGCCAATCATTTCACCGGCGGTGCGATCACCGGCGCGGTCTCGGCGATCGACATCGCGCTGTGGGACATCAAGGGCAAGTTCTTCAACGTGCCGGTCTACGAGTTGCTCGGCGGCAGGATGCGCCACAAGGCGCGGCTCTACGGCCACGTGAAGGGCCGCACGATCGAGAAGCTGGTGGAAGAAGCGG
This sequence comes from Acetobacteraceae bacterium, assembly GCA_035696165.1. Classification (GTDB taxonomy): domain Bacteria; phylum Pseudomonadota; class Alphaproteobacteria; order Acetobacterales; family Acetobacteraceae; genus Palsa-883. The sequence continues at coordinate 30,447 of DASRQX010000020.1, forward strand.
TGCGCCTGAAGGAAGCCGGGTTCACCGCGCTGGGCCACCTGAACCCGCTGCTGGACGAGGATGAAGCCACGCCCTACTACAAATCGCACGCCGACAAGATCGAGACGGCGATCGACAATGTGCGCCGTCTGCGCGAGGCGGTCGGCCCCAAGGTCGATCTCTGCATCGAAATCCACCGCAGGCTGACCCCGCCCGAGGCGATCGCGCTGGGCCGGGGGATCGAGAAATACACGCCGATGTTCTTCGAGGACCCGCTGCGCCCCAACAGCTTCGACGCCATGGCGCTGGTCGCCGAGCACATCGACATCCCGATCGCCACCGGCGAACGCTTCACCAGCCTGTACCAGTTCCAGACGTTGTTGACACGCAACGCCGTGCAATACCTGCGTCCCGACGTGTGCATCTGCGGCGGCATCACCGGAGCAAAGAAGATCGCCGCGATCGCCGAGGCGCACGACGCCTGGGTGGTGCCGCACAATCCGCTATCGCCGGTCAGCACCGCCGCCTGCCTGCAAATCGCCGCCTGCATCCCGAATTTCGCGATCCAGGAGTATCCCTCACGCACGCCAGACCTTGACGGCGGTTCGGCCTTGTTAGGAGACGATCTCGCCACCGGCCTGACCGAACAACACGGCGGCTTCATCGCCATTCCAGGCGCGCCGGGCATCGGGGTGGAGTTGGTCGCGGACGCGGAACGGCGCTTCCCCTACCGCCCGAGGCCCATCCGCATGCGCCCGCACGAAGACGGATCGGTAGTGGACATGTAGCAGCGCCGCCCTACGCCGTCTGGTGAACGCTTACCCACGCTAAACAAAGCGTAGCGCCACACCCCCGGCTGCGGCCGCCTGCGCGATAGCCGCACCATCAGCAACACGATACGGAACCGCCGCTGCCGCGAGCAATTGCGCCACCGCCACGCGCCCGTCGTCCGTGCGCAGCGTGACACCGACGATCGATGGTATTGCAGGCGGCTTCGCCTCCACGAGGTCCCTGCCCAGCAACCTGACACGGCCGCGCGACAGCACCAGCGCGTAACCACCTTCCGGGTCCGGCACGACCGGGCGCCCCGCCAGACGTGAAAACCGCGCGGCGCTCTCGGCTGGCGCCGCGACCACCAGAACGACCTCCTCAAGGGCGATGGCGCGATTCGGATGGCGCAGGAACCGTTCCTGCCATAGCAACTCCGGCGTCAGATGCCGGATCAGGTTGATCCGGGCTTCCGGTTGCTCCGGCACCGGCAGATGCGCGAAGCGGGCACGCGGTCCAGCCGGATCGGTCTCGTCGATCGCACGTTCGGACTGTTCCACCCCCGGACAGTCGATGCCGGCGCGATGCAGCCGCGCTATCGTCGCCGCGGTGTCATCGATCGCCAGTGCAATGACATGCGCACCGGCATGACGCGCCAGCATCCGCGTCAGTGTCGCGCTGCTTCCGCCTGGCGCCAGGGCCATCAACTCCAGATAACCCTGACGCAACATCGCGCAACGATTGGCGATGCGCCCGCCGCCGACCAGCGCCCGCGGCGTCAGGGTGAAGCCGAGCCGCTCGTACTGCGCCGCCAACACCGCCAGGTCATGGCCAACCACGCCGACATGATCGACCGCCTCAACCTGGCCGGTGCCAGCGCTGCCCTGGCTCATGCCACCGTTTCATAGTCCGGCAATACCCAGTCATCCGGTTCAGCCGCTGCCGCATCGTACCAGTCGGCAACCAAAGGATACGCGCGCACGGCATTGCAATAAGCCCGGGCCTCGGGCGAGATCTCCGGCTTCCAGGTCAGGAACCGCGTGACCACCGGAGCATACATCGCATCCGCCGCACCGAATTCGGTGCCGAACAGGAATGGACCACCGCCGCCGAAGTGCTCGCGTGCCGCCGCCCACACCGCCTCGATCCGCGCGATGTCAGCCAGCGCCGCCGCGGTGCGGCCGAGCCCGGCGAAATCGCGCCCGAGGTTCATCCACATCGCCTGGCGCAACCCAAGGAACCCGGCATGCATTTCCCCCGCAATCGATCGGGCATGGGCACGTGCGGTTCGGTCCGCCGGCCACAGCGCAGGCGTGACCTCGGCGCAATACTCGCAGACCGACAGCGACTCCCACACCCGCGCGCCGCGATGCTCCAGATAAGGCACCAGGCCGTTGGGCGAGAGCCGGCCGATCGCCTCGGTCGGGCCAGGACGGCTGAACGGGATCAGTTCCACGTCAACGTCCAACCCCGCCAGCCGGACAGCCAGCCAGCCGCGCAGCGACCAGGAGGAATAGCGGCGGTTGCCGATCACCAGGCGACCTTCGGACATGCACGTTCTCCCGACTGTGGCGCTTCGGTCAGGATGGCAGGTGCGGCCACGCGCATCCAGTCGCGAGGAGCTTTCCTCGCAATATTGTCCGCAATAGCATTTCCTAAATGGTGCGCTTGGTCCTCGGTGCCAATGTGATGATTGCCGCGATCCGCAGCGACGGTGGCTGGCGTTTCTCTGGCGGCCGCTGCTGCGCGACCCTGATGATGATATGGTCATGGAGGCGGCGGTGAACGGGCAGGCAGACCTGCTCGTCACGTTCAAGCGGCGGGATTTCGGGGTGGTGGGAGAGCGCTTCGGTATTCGCGTATGTTCGCCCGGCGAGGCGATCAGGGATCAGGGATCTCGAGCAATCGGCATGAGAAAGAGCAACTTCGCGCTGCGTCTGCAACCCTCACTGCTTGAGGAGGCACGCAAGCTGGCAAACGAGGAAGGGGTGGCGTTGAACCAGCCTATCAATGTCGCCGTCGCCGAAAAGCTGTCGGCATTACGGACGGAGAGCTATTTCCGTGAGCGCGCGGCACGCGGTGATGTGGGGCGGGCGCTGGCCATTCTCGATCGCGCCGGTGTCGGCAATCCATCGCGCGAGGGCGATGAGCTGACGGGAAAATAAGCCGAGAGACAGGCTGCGGCTTTACGCGAGCCAACGTTGCGTTGTCGGATGGCTCGTAACAATCCCGGTCGGAACTATCCCCACGTGGAGCGGGGACAGCGATTCCCGTGTTCAATTGGACTTTCGGTTCCGCACTTACGGAAGTCCCCAATCTCACTCCGGCGAAGCCGCACCATCCCGTGTCTGAGGCAACTTCCACCCCAGCACCTTCCCTGCAATGAAATTCCGCAGCACCTGCGCCGTACCCCCGCCGATCGTGAACATGCGCGCGTCCCGCGCCATCCGCTCCATCGGAAACCCCCGCGAATATCCCCGCGCGCCGAACATCTGCAGCGCATCGTTGGTCACCCGGATCGCCATCTCCGAGGCAAACACCTTCGCCTGCGCCGCCAGCAGCGCATCGGGAAACGGATCGGCGCTGGCGGCGGCCTGATGGATCCCCAGTCGCGCCGCGTTAAGCCCGATCGCCATGTCGGCAAGCATCCATTGCAGCCCCTGGAACTCACCGATCGGCCGGCCGAACTGGTGGCGCTCGCGGGCGAAATCCGTCGCCGCCGCGAACGCACCCTGCGCCAAACCCAACGCCACCGTCGCTGCGCCGACGCGCTGGCTGTTGTAGGCGTTCATCAACTCGGCAAAGCCGTGCGGCACGCCGGCGGCGTTGCGCAGCACCATGTCGTCCGGGATCACCAGGTCCTCGAAGATCACCTCGGTCTCCGGGATGCCGCGCAGGCCCATGGTCGGTTCACGCCGCCCGATGGTCAGCCCCTTCGGCGTCCCCGCCCCCGTGTCGCGCACCGCCAGAAACCCCCCGATGCCCTGGCGGCGCCCCGCCTCGTCGAACACCCGGGCGAAGATCAGGTGCAGCCGCGACACGCCGCCCCCGGTGATCCAGTGCTTGCGGCCGTTGATTATATAGTGCCCGGCGCGGCGATCGGCGCGCGTGGTCATGTCGGTAGCGGCCGAGCCGGCCTCGGGCTCGGTGATGCAGATCGCCGGCTTGTCGCCGCCCAGTACCAGTTCGGCTGCGAGACGTTTCTGCGCCTCGCTGCCGTACTGCATGACAGCGGAAATCGCGCCCATGTTGGCCTCGACGGCGATCCGCCCGGTCACGCCGCAGACGCGCGCCATCTCCTCGATGATGATCGCCGCGTCCAGGAAGCTGCCGCCGGCGCCGCCATAGGCTTGCGGGATGGTGTAGCCCATCAAGCCCGCCTCGCGCAGCGCCGCGACATTGTCCCACGGATAGGTTTCCGACCGGTCCACCTCCGCCGCCCGCGGCGCGATCACCGTGTCAGCCAGGCGCCGTGCCTCGCCTCGCAGGCGGCGCTGTTCCGATGTCAGATCGAAATCCATGAACCCGCCCTCTAGTCAAACAACCCAGCCGGCGCCGGCGCGGATCGCGAATAGTCGATCGAGCAGAACCCGCCGCCCATATACCGTTCCTCAATCGGATCATCGCTGACCTTGCCAGAAAGCTGTTCGGCAAACGGATCGGCGCTGTCCTGCGGCGCCCAGCCCAGCGCCTCGCGCGCGTCGCTGCGCCACCAGGTCATGCGCTTGTTGTTCGATGCGCCCCACACCACGCAACAGCCGATCTTGTCCGTCACCACGCAGCGCACGACCAGCCGCGAAAAGTCCGGGTAGGACAGCCAGGTCGCCAGCATCCGCGCGTTCACCGGCTCCGCGAAACACGAGCCAATCCGGATCAAAACACTCTCCACCCCGTGTTTGAACCAATACAATCGGCCCATCAGCTCGCCATACGCTTTCGACAAACCGTAGAACCCGTCCGGTTGAAACTGCGTGTCGGCGCCGATCGTTTCTGAACGTTCATGAAATCCGATCGAATGATTCGAAGAAGCGAATATCACCCGCGCACCCTCGCGCCGCGCCGCCTCGTAGATGTGGAACAGCCCACGGAGGTTGGGGCCAAGGATCTCCTCGAACGGACGCTCTACCGAAACGCCGCCCAGATGCACGATCGCCTGGCAGCCTTCCGCCAGCCGCAGGATGGTGACGCCGTCACTCAGATCGGCCTTGGTGAATTCCGCACCGGCCGGCACCTGGTCGGGAAACGGCACGATATCGGTCAGCCGCAGGCGCCATCCCTCGGCGGCAAGCGCCTTGGTCAGCACGCGCCCCAGCGCGCCTGACGCCCCGGTCAGCAGCACGGGCTTTGCGGGTTTGTCGGTCATTGGGCATCCTCCTTTGATCTCACGGCACGGAGCCCATCATGCGCACGATCGAGGAGCACGCCCAGGCCCTGGCGGAGGGCGCCACGACCAGCCGCGCGCTGGTGGAGGAAAGCCTGGCGCGCATCGCCGATCCCGGCGGGCAGGGGGCGCGCGCCTTCATCAAGGTGCATGCGGTTGCCGCCCGCGCAATGGCGGACGCGATGGACACGCTGCGTCGCGCCGGCCGCGCGCCGGGCCGCTACGCCGGCATCCCCGTGGGCCTGAAGGACCTGTTCAACATCGCCGGCGAACCCACGCCGGCCGGATCGCGCGCGCTGGCCGATGCGCCGCCGGCCATCGCCAACGCACCAGTCGTGCAACGAATGCTGGCCGCCGGCTTCGTGCCGGTGGGGCGCACCAACATGACCGAGTTCGCCTTCTCCGGCCTCGGCATCAATCCGCATTACGACACGCCGCTGGCGCCGTGGGACCGCGCGGCGGCGCGTATCCCGGGCGGCAGTTCGTCAGGTACGGCGGTGGCGGTGGCGGACGGCATGGTGGCGGCCGGGCTCGGCACCGACACCGGCGGATCGTGCCGCATCCCGGCTGCGTTCTGTGGCGTCGTGGGCTACAAGCCGACCGCGCGACGAGTGCCCATCGACGGCGTATTGCCGCTGGCGCCAAGCCTGGATTCGGTGGGACCGCTGGCACCCAGCGTCGCCTGCTGCGCCGTCATCGACGCGATCCTGACGAGCGCAACGCCCGCTGTGCCCACGCCGGCGGCGCTCGCAGGGTTGCGCCTCGCGGTGCCGGAAAATTTCGGCCTCGACGGCATGGACACGCATGTCAGCGCCGCGTTCGACCGCGCGCTGGGCGTGCTGTCCAAAGCCAGCGCACGCATCACCCACACACGCTTCGCGACGTTCGATGCGATCCCGGCGGTAAACGCCAAGGGCGGCTTCGCGTCCTCCGAAGCCTATGCCTGGCACCGCGCGCTGCTGGCGGAAAAGGGCGCGCTGTATGACCCGCGCATCCGCCCGCGCATCGAGCGTGGTTCAACTCAGAGCGCCGCCGACTATCTTGACATCGTCGCAGCGCGCCGCCGCCTGATCGCGGAGTTCGATGCCGCAACGCGCGAGTTCGACGCATTGCTGCTGCCGACCACGCCGATCGTGCCGCCGCGCATCGCCGAGCTGCAGGACGAACGCGACTATAACCGGCTGAACCTGCTGATCCTGCGCAACACCGCGGTGGGCAATTTTCTCGATCGTTGCGCCATCAGCCTGCCCTGCCATCACCCGGGCGAGCCTCCCGTCGGTCTGATGCTGATGGGCGAAACCCTGGGTGACGAGCGGCTGTTCCAGATCGCCACCGCGGCGGAGACAGCGCTGGCCTGATCGCCCGGCTTCGCGACATGGCCGGGTTTGACCCGACCTTCCTCGCCCGCTCGTCGCCTCACGTCGTCATGCCGGCGAAGGCCGGGCATCCACGACTTGCCTTTGCCGCGGCAAAGAAAGTCGCGGATGATCGCATGCTCGCAACGTCGGCGCATGATAGCATCACCGTCATGAGCCACGTTACCCAGCCAACGCCAACACCCCGAACGCGGAACTATCTCCTGCGCCACTGGCGCGGCGAGTGTTCCCTGGCCGTCAGCTATTGGGTCAACGGCTGGCTGGCGATCATTCCGGTCGCGGCGATCGCCGTGCTCGTCGGCATCGCATCAAAAGAGGGTCGGCAACCCTGGCTGTACCTGTCCGGGCTGTTGCTGACCTGGAGCGTCGTCATCCTGGCGGTGGTCTGGCAGTCGGTGGGCACCTGGCGTTCAGCCGCCCGCGTCAAACGACTGCGTGGCAATCGGTTCTGGCCCGTGGTTGCCGAGGTCATGACGGTCCTCGGGCTGCTCAGCAACGCCAACCTGATTCGCATCCACGCCGTGCCCGCCATCTTCGACGCCAGGGCATACGTCGAAGGCGATCCAAACCTGGGCGTGCACGGCGTCCGCATCCTGCGCGGCGGGACAGAGATCGAGGTCAGTGGCCCCTTCACCTGGAATCTCGCGCAACAGCTGCAGGCGGTGCTCACGCGAGCGCCAGCCGCGCGCCTCGTCCATCTTGACAGCCTCGGTGGGCGCGTCGGCGTGGCGTTGAACATCGCCGACATCATTTCGGCGCACCATTTGGACACCTATGTCGACCATCTCTGCGCATCAGCCTGCACGCTTGCCTTCCTTGCCGGGCGGCAACGCTGGATCGGTGAACGCGGCAGGCTCGGGTTCCACAGCGGCACAGTGGCCGGCGCCGCCAATCGGATTGCGGATGCCGGCTTTCGCCGTTGGTACGAACGAGACGGGCTGCCGTCCGCGTTCCTCGATCACGTCTTCCGCACGCCGCCGAAGGCGCTTTGGTTCCCCACGCGTGACGAACTCGCCGGCGCGCATGTCACCACCGGCCTGGCGGCCGACGGCACGTTCGCGGTGTCGGGTTTTGGACCCCGGCCGAACCTTCGCGATACCGAGCAACAGCTTCTGGCCCTGCCGATCTATGCGGCACTGCAACGGGCCGATCCGGACTGGCCGGCGCTGATGGCGACGTGGGATCGCACCGTCAGCAACGGCGAGTCCATCACCGGATTCAGCCTCGAGTTGCGCACACACATCGCGCGCAACACGCGCCGCCTGCTGCCGATCGCGCCGGACACCACGTTGCGCCAGTTCGCCGCCGCGATGTTGAGCGAAACCGAGGCGATCCAGCAGGCCGACCCGGAGGCCTGCTGGCAGTCGCTGCACAATGGCGCCATCGAGCGTCGGCGGTACCTGTCGCCCGCACAGCTACACGATGAACTGACCACGTCGGCGAGGCTCCTGCAGGACGCCACCGACCATCCGCAGCCCCGATTGAGCGCCGCGGACAGCAAAGTTCTGCTGACACGATTGATCGTCGCGATGCGCCGTGTCGGGCAGGATCCCGATCAGGCGCTGACGGCTCTGCGCTCCGACGCGCCACACGCTGCGTATTGTCCCGGCTTCGACACGCTGATGCGCGCGGCCATGGCGTGGCCCGCCGCCGACGGCGGGTCACCCCTGCGGGCGCTGTTCTCGGCGGGTTGAGGCCCGGGGTCAAGGGCGCAAGAGAGTGTCGATCATCACTGGAATCGCCGCACCCTTCGTACACCTCTCCCGCCCCTTCGCGGGAGAGGTCGAGGTGCGAAACGACGAGGGTGAGGGTCGTGCCTCACCCTCACCCGCATCGCCGTGTTCCATGACCGTGGTCCGCTTCGCAGCCCAAGCCCGCCACCGCGGACCAGGAGTACACAGTCCCAGTCAGCCAAAAAATCCGCTAATCATCCGACCCGGCGCTACACCAGCGGCAGCGCCTGCTTCGTCAGCACGCCGTCCGCGTCGCGCAGTTCATGCACGATCGTGAAATGATCCGCTCTCGGCACCGGGATCAGCACGCCCGGCAGATGCGCCTCGGCGCGCTTGCGGTGCAGGTGCCGGCTGTCCAGCACCAGCGGCGGCAGCTCCGCCGTGCCGTAGGTAATCGCCATCGGCTTGGCCACCATCGGCAGACGCAATGGCGACAGTGCCGCGATCTCATCATCGGTCAGCCGCAGCTTTTCGTTCAGATAGGTGTCGCGGATCGGCCCCAGCTCGTGCACGCCGGAAATCGCCAGGCCGGCACTGACGCGTTTGTGTCCCAGGCACATCGCCGTCAGATGACCGCCGGCCGACCAGCCGGACAGCACCACCTTGCCGGCGATGCCATGCGCCGGCCCGTGTTCGCCAAGCCAATCCAGTGCCGTATTGATCTCGGCGACGATCTCGGTCAGCGACGCTTCCGGTGCCAGTGTGTAGCCAGGCAGCGCCGCCCCCCAGCCATGCGCGTACAGACCGGCGATCAGGTTGGCGAACTGATCCTTGCTGTTGCGCTGCCAGTAGCCCCCATGGATGAACACGATGCACGGAGCATTCGCATCGGCGGCGGGGAACAGATCCCAGGTGTTGCGCTCCTTCGGCCCGTAACGCAGGTCCAGATGCTCCGGGTGCGCCGCGCGGAACGCAGCGGACGCCGCCTCGCGCGCCGCGTTCAGCTCCGCACTGTTCCGCACCGCCGCCGTGTTGTTGTAGGCCGCGTCACGCTCGGCGCGACTCATCTTGCCCCACTCAATCATGCTGTCGCCTTCAGATACCAGTCCATGATCTGCCTGCCCTGCCAGAACAGCGTTCCAGGTCGCGCCGCCATGTGTGTCAGTGCCTTCTCGAACCAGCCGATCCGGTGCGGCACCCCGCTGATATAAGGATGCACCGCGAGGCCCATCACCTTGGCGCCCTGCGTCGCGGCTTCCGCGTACAACCGGTCGAACTGCGCCACGGTGCGGTCGAACAACTCCTGCGCGCAATGATGCTGGATCAGCATGATCGGAATGTCGTTCAACTCGACACTGTATGGCATGGTCAACATCGTTCCGTGTGCGGTGCGCATCTCGCACGGCAGGTCATCCACCACCCAGTCGGCGCAGTAGCGGATGCCGGCCTCGGCCAGCAGGTCGGGCGCGTCCAACGTCTCGGTCAGGCCGGGCGCCAGCCAGCCGACGATCGGCTGACCGGACGCGGCGTGCAGCGCAGCGATGGTGTCGCGGATCATGCCGCGTTGGTCCTCGACGCGGTGTGTCGCCATCTGATGAAAGCCGTGGCCCATGAACTCCCAGCCCGCCTCGCGCGCTGCCTGGGTGACGCGGGGGTAGGCTGCGGGAACAGCGCCGTTGATTGTCATCGACGGCGCGATGCCGTGCGCGTCCAGCGCCGCCTTCAGCCGCCAGAAGCCGACGCGCATGCCGTATTCGTGCCAGGCCCAGTTCGGCAGGTCCGGCACGACCGACGCACCCTGCGGCGCGGTCAACACCTGGCGCGGCATCGGACGGTCAATGTCCCAGGCTTCGATGTTCACGACCAGGAACACCGCGACGCGCTTGCCGTCCGGCAGCGCCAGGCGCGGCCGATCGATGCTGGCCAGGTAGTCCAGGCGCTGCGCAGGCTTCAGAGGGTCGGTCATGCTGGCGTATCGTGTTCGGGATCCCCGCGGCCCAGGCTACGCCATTTGGCGTCAGGCGCCAGTACCCCGACGACAGGGCCGCGTTGCCGGGGCGCTGTCGATCAGGACGCGTGGCGGTTCAGACTTTCTTGCGCCGACGGAGCACTCCGACACCGAGCAACCCGGTCGCGAGCAGCGCCATCGAGCCAGGCTCGGGCACTTGTGCGAATGCGACGCCGCGGATCGAGGTGCCGGCTGGTGCGGAATCCAGCGTCGTGAAGATTTCGCCGCTCGCCTGGGTGATCGTGGTGTCCGCCAGCGTGTCGGTGATTTCGTACAGATAGCTCGGCGACAATTCATTCAACCCGTAGCTGGTGGCAAACAACTCGACGTTGTTGCCGACGACCTCGCCGGCCAGGCCAAGCAGGCCGGTCACGCCGGCCGCGGTGGGCGTGTTGGAGTTGGCCAGGTCGTTGTTCACCAGTACCAGCCCTGCGACGAGATCGTAATCGAGGGTCCAGACGCCGCTGCTGAAAACCCATTTCTGCAGCCCGCCCGCGCCTTCCGCCGCCTTGTCGACGGTGCCGTTTTTCGGCTGGCCGCTATCGGTTACGTACAGAACTGTCGGGCTGGCGAAGAAGTATTGCTCGGGGCTGACATAGACGAAGCTGCCGATACGAGAGTTGTTTACCCCGTTCGCCGTCGCCGCCGTCAGATTGACCGAACCGTTGTTGCCGCCGAGGGAATTCGGGGTGGCGGGTGGGGTGATATGGGTGTCGGTCACCCCAGCGGAAGAGGTCGGCAATCCGCCCCCGGCGGTCGTGAGCTTGTCAACATTGCTGTTGTTCTGGCTGCCGCTGCCCGGGGGGTTATAATCACGCGAGGCATACAGCGTATTACCACTGCCGGTGTTCAGTACCGACAGGACGCGCGTGTCGGTACTGTTGTCGATCGGCGTCGCGGCGGTGGCGCCCAGCGTTGCGTAGAACACCCCCTGCGTTGGGTCCGTCGTGCTGGCACCTTGGCACGATACGTAGAACGACGACCCACCGACCGTCGCGGCACTGCGCGGGTTGTTGGTGTTGAACACGCCGGTCAGTTGCGTGCTGGTATCGACGCTGGCGTCACCACCGATCAGCGCGACCGTGCGTGGCACCGTTGTGTAGATGGTTCCGGTCTGATTGGCGGCGGTCAGCCTGGTGGTCTGTCCCAGCGCGGCGGTGCCATAGGTCGAGAGCGGCGCGGTGTTGAAGGCGGTGGCATTCACGCCGTCGCCCATCATCGTCAGGTATCGGCCGTTCGCCGATTGCTGAAGGATGCCTTCCGAGGCCGAGCCGTACTCGCCGGAGATCGACGAAGGCAGGGTCAGTGTGCCATTCGGCGTGGCCGAGGTGCCGCCCGCGCCAAGTTGGAATTGCTGCAGCACGATCGGTGCCGCGGTATCCAGTCCGGCACTCGTACTATTACAAATTGTCGCACCGACAGAGCAAGAGACGGTGCTGATAACCAAATCGCCGGTGGTGAACGACGTAATGGTTCCGGCTTGTGCCTGGCCGGACCAGGCCTGGGCGATCGTCCCGATCGCCAACACGGTAACATTTAATTCCTGCTGGAGATTTGCCCATTGCTTCATTGCCCCTTGATCACAAACGCGTGCCCCACGCTGTCGGATGGCTACCGGACCGACTCACGCGAAGCAAGCCTCATGCAAACTTTGCTGCAACGACGAGCAAACATTGTGCCAATCGATGACTTTGCTCGTTTTCAATGCCTTGTGATTAATTTCAGAAATGTGACGTAAAGTTTCCCGACAGCGGACACTGGTTTTGGCTATGACACTCTTATGACACACGCCAACACATGCGTGCAATGCCGCCCCGCTTCAGTCGCGCAACATCGTCGCCAGCATCGCCAAGCCCAGCGCTGCCACCACCGCGATCATTGCCATCCCGAACGCGTGCGCATAAGCCAACTCGCCGCGCCCGCCGCCCAGCACCGCGAAGAACACGCTGCCGATCGCCGCAACGCTGATCGCCGCGCCGATCTGCAGCAGCGAGTTGATCACGCCGGCCGCCACACCCGCCTTGTCCGGCGGCACTCGGCCGAGCGCGACGTTATAGAGACGCGGCAGCGCAATGCCTTGGCCGAAACCGGCGACAAACACCGCCAGCGCCACCTGCCAGGACGGTAGCCCATGCGCGACGCCCAGCCCGATCGCGGCATAGCCCGCCACCTGGATCGCCATGCCGATGGTCAGCAACGGGGGCCGCAACCATGCTGGCAGCGGCGCGCTGCCGATCGAGCCGGCGAACGATCCGATGCCGTACGGCAGGAACGCCAGTCCGGTGGACAGCGGGTCAATCCCCCGTCCCTCCTGCTGGTAGATGCCGAACAACAGGTAGAAAGGTGTGGTGAAGAAGAACAGTGCCGCCACCGCGGCGCCACGCCGAAACCTGGGGATGCGCAACAGCCCCGGATCCAACAGCGGCATGCCGCCACGCTGCGCGAAGCGTGCCTCCCACCCCAGG
>DASRQX010000021.1:0-1801 GCA_035696165.1 Acetobacteraceae bacterium
AATTGCTCGCGGCTCATCTGGCTTTTAGCCATTGGTTCTCTCCGTGGAAGTGGTGAACGGAACCTTGGGCAGCATCGGGGCCAGCTCGCGATCCAGCTGGGGGATCGGCCGCAGATCGCGGAAGTCGCCGGTGTCGAGCAGCTTGAGCGTGCGGCCCATGCTGTCCTTGGCCGGCAGGTTCAGATCGCGCTGGGCCTTCTTGGTCACCCAGTAGAACGGGGCCTTCTGGTCCTTGACGATCCAGCACCAGCCGTTGTAGATCGCGTTCTTGATCGCGCTGAGCGGGATGTCACCGAGCAGCTGGGCGATCTCGACGATGCGGGTGCGGGTCAGCGCGGGGGCGACGTCGAACTGGCGCCAGTTGCGGACTTCCTCGCGGGTCCACTGGCGGACCCGGTTGCCGTCCTGGTCCTCGATAAAGACCGGCCCGTCATTGACGGCCTGGCACAGCACCTTGGCGCCGCGGGTCAGCTGGCGGGTGCGCTGCTCGTAAGTCGACCGCCGGCGGACGGTCTTGGGCATGACAAAGGCGTAGCGGGAAGAAGTCTTGCGCGGCATTGGCCGCCTCCGCGGAAGAGAGAAATGTCTTACACAACTAAAGATGGTTGATTTTAATTCAGTATTCACGAAGTAATAGCGAGTTTATTAAGTAAATTCCGCCGCATTTAATATCAATTGAGTTGGCGCGGTCGCGCGAGCGACTGGCCAACTTGGCTAACAGACCCATAGCCCCGGCGCAGACGGCCGAACGTTGCGCCAGGGGCAATGCGTCAAGCGCGGAAGGCTGTCCCCGCGAAATAATCATTAAATCCGCGCCCACGTTGAATATTTAATTTCCGGCCGCGAGCCGTGTCCGACCGGAGTCGGAGTCTTGATGACACTCGCCTTAGCGTTGTAGGGTTTTCTTTCGTGTGAACAGAGCAGGGGGGATCGGCCCATGACGCGGTATTTGGGCAGGTGGTCTGCATCCGATGTTGCCGGCATCCCCGCCACCAGGATAGGGCCCTCTCCCGGCGCGATGGTGCCGCAGATCGGGGAGCGGCCGGCGCCGCGAAAAACGGCGCAGCATATTCACGTTCACCTCCCGCGCTCCTACACCCGCGATCAGGCGCCGCCCGCCTCGAACAATCCGAGCGCCACCGGCTTTCCGATCTCGGCCGGCGACACCTTCACGGTCGGCGCCGATTGCAACGCAGACGGCTTTTCGCTGCGGCGCGTCCGCGCCGGAGATATGGACAAAGACGAGCTGCCGGGCGCCGGCGATGATGTCTTCGGCGAAGAAAATCCGCCCGGCGGGCGAAGCCTCGACGCGTTGCGGCGGAAGATCGGGCCACGGCCGGTGCACGACCAGCAGCTCACCTCGGTGGAGCAGACCGAGCGGTTGCGAAACTGGCAGCAATATCTCGACAAAATCTGGGCGCCGCGGTCATGAGCCGGGTCCGCAGCTGGCAGCACCGCGGCCTCAGGCCGAGAAATGAGCGGCGATTGTCCGCGTCAATGGACGCTGACCAGAACCGCCACGCCTCGTCACGCCCAACCCAGCCGCGCCGCCCCCGGCCATACCCGGCCGCGCCCGCCCCAGCTGCGCCTAGACCGCCTTTCCGTGCCGCGACAAGCGAGCCGGCCACGGTGCCTGCGCTCGCCTCTCTGTTTTCGCCATCGGTTGATCGCGATCGGACACCGAGCAGCATGACGAGGCCAATCAGCCCGCCGGCGAGTAGCAGCAGGCTCGATGGTTCCGGCACCGCAGCCGGGGCGATGATGTCAAGCGTGAAGCTGTCCGCGGTCGGTCCGCTCCCCC
>DASRQX010000022.1:0-25026 GCA_035696165.1 Acetobacteraceae bacterium
CCTGTGCGCGTGTCCGACTGGCCTTTGGGCTTCCCCGTCCACTGCCGAGTTACCCCACCGCACCGGCCTCGTATCCGGTTCCTGTTCGTCAGCTCCGAGTTTTGCCTCCGGCTTCCTCCCCACTCTGCATCGCTGCAACGCAGTTGCCTTCGGCTAACGGTTCCGCCCATCGGTCCGTAGAGGACTTGCTTCTCCGAGATCAGCGCCATGCCTGGCACCAGTCGTGGATGGCCGGCCTTCGCCGGCCATGACAGGATCGGTCAATCCTTACGCCGCCTTGTATTACACGGAGAGAAAGCAATGGCGCTTCGCGCGGGTTGCTGATGCACGGCGCATCGCGCCCAAGTCTTTTTTGCGCGCAGCGCCCACACCTGCTTCTCCGTGTAATCCGTGTTAGAACTTGATTGGCAACTGCTCACCTGCCCTTCTCCACACCATGAACCTCGGGTAATTTTGATGGCTGTGGGCGAGTTTGCGGGGCGACCGCATACGGTCCGGGCCCGCGTTGCCAGTTTTGTATCGTTATGGTATAAGAAAGAATTCAGCGCAGATGAAGGAAGCAGATGCACGCGAAACACGCAGATGGTGTGAGGCACGAGCGGTGGGCCACGCTGAAACCATCTGCGTGTTTCGCGTGCATCGTTTTACTAATCTGCGCTAAATTCTTCCTTCGCGGTGCCGGCGGCGGATCGCTGCAGAAGTGTTGACTGGCCGCGAAGCGTCAAAGGCGCAAAGTGGCAGCTGGCCATGGAACCGGGCCGAGCGCGACCGGTCAGAACTTCTGCAAAATGGTACCGGGCAGACGGTGCAACTGACGGGCTACCAGAACGGCCGGAGAAGTTCGTCCGGGAACAGCTTCAGTCAGGCCCCCGGGACAGCCCGGATGTCCGGGATGGCAGCACCCTGCCTCAGTTCCTTGACCGGGACATGGCCCGGCGAATTCCAGGATGCCCGGATGGCTTCCATGGAAGGGAATTCCAACATGACCGTTCGCCGCCCATGATGGCCCCTGCCCTGGCGGATTTCATGGCGCCAGCGCGCGCTTTGATGTAAGAGTGAGTAACTAACCTTCACCGCACCAGGATCGCAGATGACCAAAATCACGGCCGCCGCCCCTGCCACCGCCTCGGACGTCCCTGGCTCGGAGGTCCCCATTTCGGACGTCGCCACTTCGGACGTCCGGGTCTCCGGCGTCCCCGTCTGGGACGTCAATCCCGCGCTGCCGTCACCGGCTCCCATGCAACCGCGCGACGGGCCGTTGCTGGCCGGCAAGCCTCGGGGCGACCCGAACCTGGCACCGCGCTGCGGGGCGAAGACGCGGACAGGCTGCGCCTGCCGCTCGCCGGCGATGCGGAACGGGCGGTGCCGCATGCATGGCGGGAAGAACACCGGGGCGCGAACGCCGCAGGGCCTGGCCCGGCTCGCCGCCTGGCACAGGACGCAGGGGGACTATGGCGCGGCGGCGCGGGCGATTGACCTATGGCGCCGGACGCTGCGCCGCTGCGGTCGGGTGGTCCTCGCGGCGACTATGGTGCAGAAATATCTGTCGCCGGACCTGGCGGCACGGCCGGACCGGGGGCCGCCGGAGCTGAGGTGGCCGGTGCACCTGTCTCACGCGGCCTATGCGGTGGCGGTGGGGACCCCGCGGTCAAGCGCCCAAGGGCAAGTCCGATGCGACGGGGGACGCGATTGGGGACGCGACGCGCGGGGCGGTTCGTGGCGCGGGGGCGGCCTATCGGCCGCGGACGAATGTCCGAGCGTGCGGCCGCGCGGGTGGAGGCGGCGCTGCTGGCGCGGTGGCACGTGGCCTCAGGCAGGCGTAGTTCGCTGAGCGGGCGGCGCGGAAGGCGCAACGGGCGGCCCGGACCGGGGCGGCCCAAACCGGGGCCGACGGACAACAGCCCATGCAACGGAGGATGGAGCAGCCAGGCGAGGCGGCGCCTGCTGCTGGCAAGCCTTGCCTGCGATCGCTCGTCCCCGGGTTTAATCTGGAGGGGCACGACCCGCGCGCGGCCTGGTCCCCTCCGGTGAGGCGAGGTTCCGGCGAGGGCTGCCGGGCGGCGCCGTCTGCAACGATCCGCTGGCGCACAAGCTGGCGGCGCAGGTCACGCGCTGCGGCGGCTGGACAGTTCTGATGGCGATCAACGCCGCGCGGCAGGCGGGGAAGGTTCAGCGGCCGGAGAAGGTCCAGCGGGTCGGGGAGGCCGAGGGCCGTCGGCGCCTGGCGGATGGCGTTGCTCGGCTGCTCGCCCGCGGCGTTCTCCGGGTGGTGTTGGTCACAGGGGTTGTCCGGGGCGATGGGCGGCCGGGTGGGACGCGATTGGGCAGGTAGGTTGCGCGGGCGGCTCGCCCTCACCCGTGAAGAGCGGGCGAGGTAAGAAGTCTTCCTGGGGTCCGCCGCTTTTCCGTGGGCGGGATTTCGACCAGACTGGAGATCAGCCAGACTGGGGATCAACCAGACTTGGAATCATGCAGAGGAGACCGGCCAATGGGCGTCACCAGTGAACTGTCACGTTTCTGTGCCGACATCAGCCTCGACCGCCGCGTGCCGCCGGACGTGGTCCGCCGAGCGCGCTTCCTGGTGTTGGACCTGGTGGGCAACATCGTGCGCGCACGGCATGATGCCGAAAGCACCGCCGCGTTCCTGGCGGCGACGCGGGCGATGGGGCTGGCGGCGGGCAATGCCGGGGTGTTTGGCGATGCCGCCCGCTATACGCCGGCGGGCGCGGCGTTCCTGAACGGCGCGCTGGCGCACTCGCTGGATTTCGACGACACGCACGCGGCCGGGTCACTGCATCCGGGCGCGCCGGTCATTCCGGCGGCGCTGGCGGCGGGCGAGATGGCCGGCGCGTCGGGCGCCGACGTGCTGGCGGCGATCGTCGCCGGCTACGAGGTCACCTGCCGTGTCGCGCTGGCGTTGCCGGCGGGCGAGCACTACGACCGCGGCTTCCACCCCACCGCGACCTGCGGCGCGTTCGGCGCGGCGGCGGCGGCGGCTCGGGTGTTCGGGCTCGATGCGGCTTGCGTCGAGGGCGCGCTCGGCACGGTGCTCAGCCAGTGCGCCGGCAGCTTGCAGTTCCTGGTCAATGGTGCCTGGACGAAGCGCTTCCAGGTGGGCTGGGCGGCGATGAACGGGTTGATGGCCGCGACCTTGGTGCGTGAGGGCTTCAAGGGGCCGACCGAGGCGCTGGAGGGGCGGCACGGCTTCATGCACGCCTACGCGCCGAACCCGATGCCGCAGCGCGCGGTGCAGGACCTCGGCACGGTGTTCGAACTGATGCACACGGCGGTGAAGCCGTATCCGTCGTGCCGTTATGGCCACGCCGGGATCGACGCGGCGCTGGCGCTGCGGGCCGAGCATGGGCTGGCGGCGGCGGAGATCGAGCATGTCACGCTGGGTTTGCCGCGCGCCGGCATGATGCTGATCGGGCAGCCGGCGGAGCAGAAGGCGGACCCGCGGAACGTGGTGGATGGGCAGTTCAGCGGGCCGTTCGTGATCGCCTGCGCGCTGGCGACCGGGGCGTTGGGCTGGGACAGCTATCAGTTGCTGCAGGACGCGACGGTGCGTGCGCTGCTGCCGAGGATCGCCTGCGAGCTAGACCCGGAGATCGAGGCGGAATTCCCCGCCAACATGTCGGGCAAGGTCACCATCGCGGCGCGCGGCCAGCATTTGGTGCGCAAGGTCGTGGTGCCGAAGGGCGAGCCGACGAACTTCCTGACCGAAGCGGAGCTGCGCACCAAGTTCTCCGGCCTGGCCGAAGCGGTACTGGGGCCGGAGCGAACGGCACAGTTGGCGTCCGAGGTGCTGGCGATCGACCACCTGGGCGATGTCGCTTCGCTGATGCGGCTGGCGGCGCCGTTGATGGCGGCGCGGCTGGCGGGCGAATGAACGGGGCTGCGTGGTCTTCGGGTTCGCGGCCTTTCGGCTACCCACGCAGCCGGTGCGGCGGATCGACTGCCAGGTAGCGCGCGGGCGGCGGGGCCTTGCCGTCGCGCTGGAATACCGACACGCGCGCCAGTGCGGCACGGTCCTCCGTGGACAGCCGGGTCGTTTCGCGCAGGTGGTCGGTCCAGTTTTCGACGGACCAGACCTCCAGCCAGCCCTCTGGATGGGCGACGTCCTCATAGAGCTGCCAGAACAACGCGCCAGTTCGGCCGCGCACCAGACGGACCTCTTCCATCGCCTCCAGGTAGCTGTCGCGCTCCTCGGGGCGCACCCGGTAGTGCATCAGCTCCATGACCCGGCCCTGGGCGTTTTGCAGCACCGTGACGAGTTCCGGTGCCGGGGCTTCGGGTTCCGGCGGGGCGATGGTGTCGTGCGGCGCGCTGCGGAAGACGTGGTCCAGGCTGAAGCCGCGGACCGCGACGGCGAGGGCGGCGCCGGTGATGGCGGCGGCGAGCAGGGTGGCGGTCAGGCCGACCATGTCGCCAAGCCAGCCCCAGCCGAAGGAGCCGATGGTGAGTGCTCCGTTCTGCGCCAGTTGATAGATCGCGAGCGAGCGGGCGCGCACCCAAGGCGGCGCGCTGAGCTGGGCGGCCGCCTGCATGGTCGAGTAGGCGGCGACCCAGCCCAGCCCGAACAGCAGCATGCCGCCCGCCGCCGGCAGCCAGTGGTGGGACAGGCCCAACACCGCCACGCCGGCGCAGGAGCACAGCGAGGAACCCAGCACGATGGTGCTGCGGTTGAAATGCCCGCGCAGCCGCGGCAGCAGCATGCCGGAGGAGACGCCGCCGACCCCCATCAGGCCCAGGATCACGCCGTACATGCCGGCGCCGAGATGCAGTTGCTCGCGCACCACCAGCGGCAGTAGCGCCCACGGGGCGGCGGCGGGGATCGAATAGACGAAGGCCCGCAGCATGGCGGACTGCATCGCCGGCGTGTTGCGCACGAAGCGCATGCCGGCGCGCATGGCGCTGATGAGGTGCTCGCGCGGCAGGCTGCTACTGTGGGGCCGGCGGCGCCACAGCAGCAAGGTGAAGATCACCGCCGGGATGCTCAGGGCGAACAGCGAGAAGGCCAGGCCGGAGCCGGCTAGCGCGACCAGGAAACCGGCCAGGGCGGGTCCGACGGCGCGTGCCAGATTGAAGCCGATGCCGTTCAGCGCCACCGCTTGCACCAGGTCCCAGCGCGGTACGAGTTCGGGCACCGCGGCGCTCCAGGCCGGTGCGGTCAGCGCGGAGCCGACGCCGATCAGGAAGGTGAACGTCAGCAGGCTCCCGGCGGTGGTGGCGTGCAGCAGGGTCATGATCGCCAGGGCCGAGGCGGCGAGCATGGTGAGTGCCTGGGCACCGATCAGGAACAGCCGGCGGTCGATGATGTCGGCCAGCGCGCCGCCGGGCAGTGCCAGGAGGAACACCGGCAGGATGGTCGCCGCCTGCACCATGGCGACGACGATCGGGTTGGGGTCGAGGCTGGTCATCAGCCAGCCGGCGCCGGTGTTCTGCAGCCAGGTGCCGACCCAGACCACCACATTGGCGATCCACAGCAGGCGGAACATGCGGTTGCGCAGCGGCAGCAGGGCGGGCGGCAGCGTCATCGGCGCGCGATCGTTCCGTCAGGGTGTGGGTGGGTGGGTCGGTTGCGGGCGGTCGGGGTCCTCGAGGGCATGTTATCCGCATAATGGTCAGCCGCGAAACAATGGCTCCGGTTTGCGAGGTGGATTCCGCCTGGCGGAATGCGCTGCACTGTTCCGCCCTACGATCTGCGCCAGCGGCTGTCGCGGCCTTCTTGGCGTTAGAGATCGGCGTTGGCGGGGATGGTCTCCGGCTTGACACCCATCGCCAGCAGCCCGTCGCGCATCCAGGCGCCGATCTGGCGCGTTCCGCGGTAGTATTCGATCCAGCTATCCAGGAAATCGCGCCAGCGGCGGTCCGGCTCCTCCTGCAGGCCCATGGCGCTGGCCAGCGCGACGTAGGGCTGTTGCAGCAGGACCACCTGCTCCAGCATGGGTGCCTTGGCGCTGACTCCGAGCGCCTGGATCAGCGCGTAGATGATGCAATCGGCCCGGCCGGCCTGCATCAGCAGGATAGCGTCGTCGCCGGCCTTGGCGCCGATCACCGCGGCCTTCGGCGCGTAGCGTGCCAGCAGGTTGTCCGACAGCGAGCCGATCAACGAGACGACACGCACATTCGGATTGTTCAGATCCTCCCAGGTCTTTGCCGCGAAGCCCTTGCGCGCGACGTAGCCGAACGGATGCAGGTAGTATGGCTGGGTGAAACCGATCGCCAGCGCGCGCTGCGGTGTCGGGTTCAGCGCGAAGGCCAGGTCGATCTTGTTCGATTGCAGGTCGAGGACGGAGTTGGCGTAGGTCGATTCCACATAGTCCAGCTTCGCACTCAGCGCGTCGGCGATGCTGCGCGCCATGTCGATGGCCACGCCATGCCACTCGCCGGTCGCCAGGTCCTTGCGGAAGAATGGCTGCTCGCCCGGCAGCGCGGCGATGCGCAGCACACCGGTGCGGCGGATGCGCTCGAAGGTTGCCTCGTTCGACGGCGAGGTGGTCTGTGCGGACGCCAAGCCAACCGCGAACGACGCCGCGACGGTGCCGAGCGCGCCCGTCAGTGCCCGAGCCAGTGTACGTCGTGTTGTCATGCAAACCCCCCGTTGTCGGCCGACCATGTTTGGCCAGCCATGTTTGCGCGGCCATGTTTGGCCGGCCCTGCCTGGTCAGCCAGGTTTGGCCAGGCATGTTTGGAGCGCCATGCCTGGCCAGCCGGCCCCGCCTAGTCAGTTGACCCCGCCTGGTCAGTCAACGTAATGGCGCGGCTTCAAACCGGCATGGAACCATTCCACAAGAGTGATAATGTCGAACACCGGCACGCCGAAGCGGCGTTCGATCGCGAACGAATACGGCGGCAGGTTGGTACACTCGCAGACGATGGCGCCGATGTTGTCGTTCTGCGTCAGCAGTTCCTCGGCCATGCCCAGCACCTCTTGCTCCTGCGCGTCGCGGTCCACCACTGGCTGGCCGGTGGTGTTGTTGTGGCGGAAGATGCCGTTGGGCGGCATGCCGACCACCGGCAGATCGGTCGCGACACCGACCGAACGGAAGTGATCGTCCGTGAGCGCCGCCTTGTTCGCAGTCAGCACACCGACGCGCTTGCCTTTGGGCAGCATGCTTTGCACCAGCGGGATCTGCAGCAGGCTGGAGGTGGCGATGGGCACGCTGGAATGCGCCGCCAGTTCCTGGTGCAGGCAGGCCAGGAAGCCGCAGCTCGTTGTGATGCCGTCGACGCCGAGCGCGATGAGATCATCGGCCGCGGCCTTGAACATTTCCAACATGCCGTCGGCCTTCGGCTTGACGATGCGGTCCGGCGTCGCGCCGCGCACCACCGCGTATTGCACCGGAAAGCGGAACGTCGGCGCGTAGCCGATGTCGCCGGGCACGCGCTGGAAGCCGGTGTCCAGGATCATGATGCCGATGGTCACGCCATGCACCGGTTGGCGCTGGTGAGGGCGAAGGCGGAACGGTGCATCGGACATTGTGGGTTCCTACTGTGTAGTCGTGACGGTCAGAAATGCCGGCCCGGCGCGGCCAACGGCGGACACGGCAGGTGATAAATCCGCAATGTCTACGCCTGCCGCGGCGTGATCGCGTCGTCGATTTCCTTCGCGCGCACCGCGGCCGGCCGCTGGCGGAGACGTTCCCAATACTGCTCGAACGCGGGGCGCTTCTCGATCGTGCCAAATTGCAGGCCGAATCCGATCTGCGACCCAACATAGACATCGGCGGCAGTAAAGCTGTCGCCGGCGATGTAGGTGCTGTGCGAGACCGCACCGTCGAGCGCGTTCATGGTATCGGCAAGGCAGCCATACCCCATCATTCTCTCGCGTCCTTCCGGCACCGCGAAACCCAGCGCGGTGTTCGACACCGCGGCCTCGAACGGGCCGGCGCTGAAGAACAGCCACCGGTAATACGGACCGCGCAGACGGTCGCCCGGCGGAGGCGCAAGGCCGGCCTGGGGGAAGGCATCGGCGAGGTAGGCGCAGATCGCCGCACCCTCGGTGACAACGGTATCGCCGTGCCGGATGGCAGGCACCTTCCCCATCGGATTGATCGCAAGATAGGCAGGCGCCTTCATGGTGGTGCCGTAGTCGAGCACCTCGGTGCGATACGGCTGGCCGGTCTCTTCGAGCATCCAGCGCACGATCCGGCCACGCGATGCCGGGTTGGTGTAGAAGATCAGTTCGTCGGGCATTTGGGGACTCCATTGGATGATCGACGGTTGGAGCGAAAAGCCGGCCCTGTGAGGGCCGCATTGGGCGGAGCGGGGTGCAGTGTCTCGTCGTGCATCAAGCCCGGCGGCGAGCAGGTAGTGCAGAGTGGCGGAAGACGCTGTGCTTTTCCACCCTGCGTTGGCAGCTTAGCGGCGGTAGCTCGCAAACTGTTAATCCAGCAATTGATAGGCAGGATCGAAGCGTCGAACCACCTGCGTGATGGTCCAGCAACTTGCGAAGTACCCAGCGGCGAGCACGATATAGAGCGGATAGGGCGCATAGACCGCGTTGTTCGTTACACTAACGGCACGGAAGAAATCCATCACGCCGATCGCATAGACCAGCGATGTGGTCTTGAACAGTGACACCAGTTGCGCGATCAACGCTGGCAGCATGTTGCGCAGTGCCTGCGGCAGCACGACAAGACGGAATGCGGCGAATGGTTTCAAGCCCAAGGCCCTGGCGGCCTCGCGCTGCTCCCTCGGCACCGAATACAGGCCTGCGCGCACGACCTCGGCGAGATAGGCGGCGGCAATGACCGACAGCGAACCCAGAGCCGCGTTCCAAGCGCTGACCTGACTGCCGGTCACCACCGGCAGGGTGAAGTAGACCCAGAAAATGATCATCAGCTCAGGCGTCGCGCGCACTGCCTCGATCAGCAGCGTCGCGGCGCGCCGCGGCCAGCGCGGGCCATAAACGCGCAGCAGCGCCAGGGGGACGGCGGCGGCGATCCCGATCGCCATGGCAATAATCGCCAGCCACCAGCTTCGGCCGAGCGCCAGCAACAGGAATTGCCATGACGGTGCGACGCGCGTCCAATCGAGCGACGTCACCAGCCATGCGGACACGATCAGCGCGACCGTCACCAGAGCGCGCCAGATCCAGACCTGCGGGTTCGCCGCCCCGATCGCCGTTCCTCTCACCGCCCCGGTCACCGCACCATCGTCTGCCGGCGCTGCAGCCGGGTCATGCCGGCGATCACCGCGCCCGCCACCAGCATGTAGAGCAGCGTCGCCGCGGTTGCTGCCTCGAAGCCGCGGAACGTCTCGACATTGATCTGCTGCGTCTGGAACGTTAGGTCGGCGACGCCGATCAGCGCCACCACCGACGTATTCTTGATCACCGACACGTACTGCGAGGTCATCGGCGGCAGCATGACGCGCACCGTCTGCGGCAAGATAATGCGGCGATACACCTGCCAGCGTTTCAGCCCAAGCGACAAACCGGCATCGAGCTGGCCGCGCCCGACCGAGCGCAGGCCGGCTTCGGTCACATCGGCGATGTAAGCGCTCTGATGCAGCACCAGCGCGGCGAGCGCCGCCGGCAACGCCGGCAGGCCGATCACGAAATACAGGAAGAACAGCTTGACGATCAGCGGCAGGTTGCGCAGCAACTCGGTGTAGGTCGCAGTCATTCGTTGCAGGAGGTAGACGCCACTGCCGCGCAGGCAGCCCACCAGCACGCCGGCAATCGTTGCACCGACGATCGCCAGCACCGAGACCGCCAGCGTGATCGCAAGGCCGCCGGCCAGCGCCGCGCGGCACTCCCATAGAATTGCCCAATCCATGCGCTAGCAAGCCATCGCGCGCGCTCAGCGGATCAAGCGAGCTTTCAGGGCCTCAATCGAGTTTCCAGGATTCGGGACCCAGCAGCGTATCGAGAAATCCGTCCGGCAGCTTGTTCCACGGATCGCCGGTCTTGCCGATTTCCATTACGCGCGGCTGGATCTGGCCGTAGTCGCCAAGCGAAAAACTCGGCTCGACGGCGAACCATTTGACGTAGAGCTTCTGCAGCGTGCCCTCGACCCACATGCGCTGCAGCGCCCAGTCCAGCCAGTTGCGCCACTTCGAATCGTCCTGCCGTACCATGATGGCGTCAGGCGAGTTGGTCCATGGTGAGGTCATGGCCATCCCGCCGGCGCGGACAAACAGCACCGCGGCGTTCTGGTTGACGATCGCGGCATCGACATCGCCCTTGCGTAGCGCGCCAGCGACATCGGACGCCTCGTGGAACAACTGGAATTTTGCCGACGGCGAGACCAGCTTCCACCGATCGATGAAGCCGTCGCCCTGGACGGCACCAATCGTCTTGCTGGGGGTCTGGTAGTCCTCGGGTTTGGTGCTGGCACCGGCGTGCACCAGCAGCACGCCGTTGTCCCAGATGTAGCTGTAGGTGAAATCCACCACCTCGTTGCGCACCTTCTGCGGCGTGGTGACCGCGACTTCCGCATCGATGCGCCCGGTTGTCAGCAGCGGAATGCGCGACGCCGCGGTGACCGGCACGAAGGTCAGCTTCACGCCCAGCCGGCGGGCGAGGTAGCGCGCCACGTCGGCGCAATAGCCGACCTGGCGTCCCTGCGCGTCGAGATAGGCGCTCGGCGGTGAATCGGCGGTGATGCCGGCGAGGAACTCGCCGCGCTTAAGGACGGTTTGCAATGTCGAGTCGGCGCGCGCGGTGCCGGCGAAGCCGCACAGGCCTAGCGCCAGAACCGACACCAGGACCGCAATGCGACGCAGGTTCCTCATCCGACATACCCCAATTTGCTTGATAAGCCGGCCAGAGCTTGGACAGGCTGTCGAATTGTCGCAAGGGAGCGCCGCGGATCGTCTGGGCATCAGCTGGGCCGGTTCGCCCGTTGCCCGTCACGAAGGCCGGAAGCTTCGAGTTGCATCGATTGCGCCATCGTGTCGGCATGACCGCCTCGCGCGCGCCGCAGGTCCCCTGCGGCACCAACGCCGTCGAGCAACTCGACAAGCAGGACCAGCGTAGTGCGGCTCAGCCGAACGGCGTCGCACAGCATTGCCTGCCCGGTGTGACATACTGCCCACCGTGACCTGGTCTGGCGCCGGCATTACCCGGCGCTACCTTTGTCCCCCCAGGCACCCGCGCGGCCCCGATATTGCTTGCCGTTCGGCGACCGAGCGCCACCGGAGACCGCCGCATGCCGAAGCGGATGCACCTCGCCTTCGACTTTTCCTACATCCATATGGACGGCCGCTGGCGCATGCCGGGCGCCTGGCCGGGCATGACCTACCCCGATGTCGCGATGTTCGAGGAAATGGCGCGCATCGCCGAACGCGGCAAGTTCGACATGCTGTTCTCCGGCGACGGCACCGGGGTGCCCAGCACCTGGCAGGGCTCGCGCGACGCGGCGGTGCGCTGGGGCGTTTCCTGGCCGCGCCAGGACCTGGCGCCGCTGTCGGTGGCGATGGCGCGGGTGACCAGGCATCTCGGGTTCGGCGTCACCTACTCCACCACGTTCATGCATCCGTACTACCTGGCGCGGCTATTCAACTCGCTGGACCACGTCACCGGCGGGCGCATCGCGTTCAACGTCATCACCTCCACGCGGCGGTCGGATTTCGCCAACTACGGCTATGACGAGCTGCCCGACCACGACGAACGCTACGCCCGGATGGAGGAGTTCATCGATGTCTGCCGCACATTGTGGGACAGCATCGAGCCGGACGCGATGCTGTGGGACCATGCCAGCGGCCGGGTGGGCGACCCGGCAAAGGTGCACGACGTCGAGCATCGCGGAAAATTCTTCAAGATCAGCGGGCCGCTGAACACACCGCCGTCGCCGCAGGGGCGGCCGCTGCTGCTGCAGGCGGGCGGCTCGGCGCGCGGCATCCGCGCCTGTGCGTCTGTCGCCGACATGGCGTTCGGCGCCGACATGCCGCGGCAGCTGCAGATTGCCCAGCGCAAGGCGCTTGACGAGGCGGTCGCCGCGCTGGGCCGCGACCCGCAGAGCATGGGCATCGTCTGGCAGCAGCCCACCGTCGTGGCCGAGACCGAGCGCGAGGCGCTTGCCCAGCGCGCGCGCCTGCTGACCGCGATCCCGCCGGAGGGCGCCGGGGTGTACCTATCGCACAATTGCGGCTACGATTTCTCGACGCTACCGGAACGATTCACGCTCGGCGAGCTGCACAAGGAGATCGTCGCCAGCCAAGCCTCGCCGGTGGGCTTCGTGCGTGAGTTGATCGTCATGCTGGGGGCCGACGCGGAGATCACGCGGAAAGAATTCTTCGAGCACGGCATGCGCTTCGCCACCGGCTATCAGCGCACCGTGGCCGGCACGGCGGCGCAGGTGGCGGACCACATGGAGGAGGCGTTCGAGGCGACCGGCAGTCGTGGCGGTTTCATGCTCGGCCACGTGGTGTCGATGCCCGGTGATCTCGCGGCGATCGTCGAACTTCTGGTGCCGGAGCTGCAACGCCGCGGGCGGTTCCGCACGGAGTACAAGGGCACGACCTTGCGCGACAACCTGTTCGACGACCCGGAATGACGCCGGGTGCCGTTCGGGCTTGCGGTACGTGCATGACGTTGGTGGAGCCGCAGCCGGGTTTATTTACCGGCCCGGGCTTATTTACCGCCATTGACGGACAGCGTCTGGCCGCTGATCCACCCGGCGAACTCGCTGGCCAGGAACAGCACGGCGTGGGTGATGTCCGCCACCGTGCCGAGCCGGCGCAGTGCGATCGTCTCCACCAGACGTTGCTGCCCCTCGGGTCCGTACGCCTCCCATTGCCGCTCGCTTGACGGGTTGGACCGCACGAATCCGGGGGCGACGCTGTTGACGGTGATGCCGAACGGGCCGAGTTCGTGCGCGAGCTGGCGCGTCAGCCCGATCTCGCCCGCCTTGGCGGCGGCGTAGGCCTGGATACCCGTCAGGCTGACACCGATGCCAGCGCCGGACGAAATGGTTACGATCCGACCACGTCCGGCCGCCTTCATCGCGGGGATCACGGCCTGCGCCACTAGGAACGCGCCGGTCAGGTTGGCGGCCAGGATGGCGTGCCAATCCGGCTCGGGAATGTCCTCGACCGGCCGCCCGACCTGCCCGCGCACGCCGCCGGCGCTATGCACCAGGATGTCCACCGTGCCGATCGACCCGACCGCCACCTGCACCGCGGTGCGGTCGGCAACGTCGAACGCCATGGATTCCAGCGGTTTGGGTGCGCCGGCGCTGGTCTCGGCGAGGCCGGCCGCGTTGAGGTCGGCGGCGATCGTGCGGGCACCGAGCCCGGCGAAGGCGTGAGCGATGCCGCGGCCGATGCCATGGCCGGCGCCGGTGACCAGCACGGTGCGCCCGGGGAAACGAATGTCCATCAACGTACCTCCGCCAGTTCAACTACATTGGCGCGATCAAGTCTTCGCGCGCCATCCTCGATCTCATGGATCATCGCGATCAGCCGCGCGTTGCATGGTGTCGGCACCCCGAGCGCCGCGCCTTCCGCCACCACCGGGCCAAGTTGGGCATCGACCTCGGTGCGACGTTTCCGGATCGCCAGATCGCGCCAGATGCCGCTGTGCGATTTGGCGGATCTTCGGTTGAACGCGACCATCACATCCATCGCGGCGGTGACCGATGCGGCGCTGCTGTCGGGCGCGAACGCGGCGGGGTCGAAGCCGTTGAACCCCTGCGGCGCGATGCGCTTGGCCGCCGCCACCTGCATCACCTCGCGCGCCACGCGCGTCAGCACGGCGCGGCTGGCGGGGTCGGCGAGCGCGTCGGCGATCGAATCGTCGGTCAGCGCGGTGGCGAACAGCAACGCCCCGTAGCCGAGCTTGCCCCACAGATAGCCGAGGATGTTGTCGGTCGTGATCGCATCAGGCTCGAACGCGGTCAGCACCGCGTGCAGCGCCATCAGACGTGGCGTGATCGCGCCATCCAGTTCGCCGACAACGCAGGCGCCGCGGCCGCCGAACAAGATGCGGCCGGGCTCCAGATAGTCGGCGCCGAAGTTGATGAAAGCCCCGACCACGTTCGGCAGCCCGACCGCGCTGCCAATGACGAATTCATTGAGGCCGTTCTGGAACGAGGCGACGTAGCCGCCCCGCGCGAGGTGCGGCGCAAGCTGGCGCGCGGCCGCTTCGGTGTGGTGCGCCTTGACGCAGAGCAGGATGCGGCTGAATTGGCCGGTGACGTCCTGCGGTGTGGCGGCGTTCACCTGTTGGGTGAAGTTGGCGACCGGGCCTTCGATCGTCAGGCCGCGCGCACGCATCGCCGCCACGTGTTCCGCCTCCGTATCGACCAGCAGCGCGTCGTGCCCGGCGCGCGCCAAGTGTGCGCCGATGGTGCCGCCGATTGCGCCGGCGCCCCAGATCAGCAACGTGTCGCTCATGCCCACGGCCCCTCGATCAGCTCGCGCGTCTCGGCGACCGCGACTTCCCACAGCGCCAGCATTTCGGCGTCGGGGCGCTGGTAGAGGCCGCCGAAATTGCCGTCGCCCAGCACCCGGCGCACCTCGGCCGGCGGCAACAGGCGCAGCGAGTCGAGGTCGATCATCTTCTTTGCGCCAGGCGGGGCGGCGATGTTGCCCAGCCGCGTCCAGGGGAAATTCTCCGTCCACGACGCATGCGAACCGATCTTGTCGATCTCCACCGCCTTGGCCGAGGTGCGCGGCGCGTTCCACCAGTTGTGGAAGCGCACGCGGCAGTCAGGATGCTGGGAGATCCATTCGACGGCGAGACCGGCGGCCGGTGCGTTGCCGCCATGGCCGTTGCACAGCAGGATGCGCCGGAAACCCGATTGCGCCAGTCCGTCCAGCAGGTCGCGCACCACGGCCAGGTAGGTCTCCACGCGCAGCGTGAGCGTGCCCGGATAGGCCTTGAAATAGGGCGTGATGCCGTAGGCCAGCACCGGGAACACCGGCACACCGAGCGGCGCGGCGGCCTCGGCGGCGACACGTTCGGACAGGATGCTGTCCACCGACAGGCTCAGGTAGGCGTGCTGCTCGGTGCTGCCGAGCGGCACCACACAACGGTCGTCGTGGCGGAGGTATTCCTCCACATGCATCCAGTTCGTTTCGCTGACGCGCATCGACTGTTTTCCTTCGCTCGCGGGACCGGCCTACCGCGATGCCGCGGGTCGGGCCGGTTTCGGCGGTGATTGTCGCGACAATATTGCACCAGCGACAAGGCGAAGCCCAACCATGAGCTCTGCGAGGTAGCACGGTGGACCGACTGCATCATTCCATTCCGGTTACGTTGATGCGCAACATGCAAGTCATCAAGTGCACACAGAGTTACACGGAGTCTCCACAGAGTTTCACAGAGAAGGAAAGCAATGGCGCTTCGCGCAGCGAATTTTGCCTCCTTCGCGCGAAGCGCAATCAATTTCTTCTCCGTGAAACTCTGTGCGAACTCGGTGTAACTCTGTGTGCACTTGATGACTTTCTGTCGGTCGCTCACAGGGGTGTGAATTACAGTGGCCAAGGAAACCAACGTAGGGCGGAAAAGCGCGTCGCCTTCCGCCATCTTTCGCAACCGCCGTGACGTGCGCGTTACGCGGCGCGTTGTCCGAGGATCAATTACCATTAGGGGAGAGAAGTGGTGGAAGGCGCTGCGCTTTTCCACCCTACGCCTATACGGTCGCTGTCGCGGGCCGCTCGCGCGCCAGCCAGTGCCAGGCGACCAGCACCAACGCGATCACCACCGGCGGCAGTACGCTCAGGTTCAGCGCGTCCCAGCCGAACGTTGCGTGGATCGCGCCGGAGGCGAACGCGGTCAGCGCGACGGTGCCGAATACGATGAAGTCGTTGGTCGCCTGCACGCGCACCCGCTCGTGCGGTTCGTACGCCGTGGACAGCAGGGTCGTGGCGCCGACGAACATGAAGTTCCAGCCAATCCCCAGCAGGATCAGCGCGGCCATAAACGTGGTCATCATCGGCGCGTAGGCGATGTTGACCGCGGCGCACGACGCGGTGACCAGCGCGCCGGCGCAGATCACCTGATGGACGCCGAAGCGCTGGACCAGCCGGCCGGTGACGAAGCCCGGCAGGAACATGGCGATCGAGTGGGCGCGGATCACGTCCGCGCTGGCGCCCACGCCGAAGCCGCACAGCAGCATCTGCAACGGCGTCGAGGACATGACCAGGTTCATCGAGCCGTAGCCGACCACCGCTGCGACCACCGCGGTGATGAAGCTTGGGCGGGCGATGATGGCACGGAACGGCACCGCGACGCGGTGGCGCTCGGGCGGCGGCGGCACGCGGACGAAGATCAGCAGGATCGCTGTGAGTATCGGCAGGATCGGCAGAACGAGGTAAGTCGCCAGGAAACGCAGGTCGTTGACCCCGCTGCCGGTGATCAGCCCGTTGGTGCGCTTGACGATCTCGGGCCCGATCACCGCGGCGACCACGCCGCCGGCGAGCACCAGCGAGATGGCACGGGCCTTGGCGTCTGGCGCTGCCACCTCGGGCGCGGCGAAGCGCAGGTGCTGGGAGATGCCGAAGCCGAGACCCGCCGGCAGCGCCGCCCAGCAGTAAAGCGTGAAGTCACCGCGCCAGACCGCGAGCGCGAAGGCCAGGCTGCCCAGGATCGACAGCGCGCAGCCGAGCCAGAAGCCCGGCTTGCGGCCGAGCCGCGCGAAGACGATGCCGGCGGGGATCGAGGCGGCCATCACGCCGACCATCTGAATGCCCATCGGCAGTGTGTTCAGTGCCTTGTCCACCGCCAGCGCATGGCCGACCAAGGATGCCATGACGACCTGACCGCCCATCACGGCATTCATCAGCGCCTGACAGGCGAACAGCAGCCAGACGTTACGATTCATCTGGGTGTTTCATTTCTTGTTCTGGCGTTCCGCAGGGGCGTTTCGTACTCAGAAGTGGCTCCAGCCCGACCGGTCCAGAGGAATCTGTTGCCCGGTCGGGTCGCGGACCATGACGCCGGGTGGGCCGGGACGGAAGCCTCCGATACGCGTGACAGGCATGCCGACGGCTTGGGCTGCCTGTCGCAGCGCGGCCTCGTGTCCCGGGGGTACGGCCAGCAGCAGCTCGTAGTCGTCACCGCCGGTCAGGCAGGTGGCAAGCCAGTCAGCACCGGCGGCGCGGGCGGGGTCGGACAGCGGCACGAGGGCGGCCTCGATCTCGGCGGCCAGTCCGGCGGCGTGATCCGACCTTGCGGCGCGACAGAGATGGCCAAGATCCTGCACCAGCCCGTCGGAAACATCCATCCCGGCCGACGCAATGCCAGCGATGGGCAGTCCCATGCGCGGCCGCGGCAGGCGGTAGCGGTCGAGCAGGTAGCCGGTGGGATCAGCGAGTTTCCCCTGTGCCACGGCCAGGCCGAGCGCTCCATCGCCGATTGTGCCGGTCACCCAGATGCCGTCCCCTGCCCGCGCACCGGCCCGGCGAACCATCCGGCCGGGGGCAACGTGGCCGACGATGGTCAGTGACAGGCTGATCGGGCCGGGTGTGGAGGTCGTGTCGCCGCCGAGCAGGGTGACCACGAACTCGACCTGATCCGCCGCGAGGCCCGCCGCGAAGCCGGCGAACCAAGCGTCCGGCGTGCCGCGTGGCGCGGAGACGGTCATTAGGTAGCCGAGCGGTGTCGCGCCCTTGGCAGCCAGGTCCGACAGGTTCACCCGCAGCAGCTTCCGCCCGATCAGGTCCGGTGGGTCGTCGGGCAGGAAATGCACGCCGGCGACCATGGCATCCGCGGTGAGCACCAGCTCGCGGTTTTTTGGCGGGACCAGCAGCGCCGCGTCGTCGCCGAGATCAAGCGCACCGGGACCGGCGAGCGGACGGAAATGCCGCCCGATCAGCGCGAACTCGGCGGGGAGCGTTGGGTGCGACACGCTGCGTCAACCCGACATCTGGCGCGATCACTCCGGGACGGGACGATCGGGCGTTTCCTGGTGGCGCTCCGTGCGTTCGAGGCGGGCCTCCAGGCGATCCAGCCGGACCGTCGCGGCGGCACGATGAATGGCGTCCGCAGCGGCTGACGCGGCAAGCTGGTGTTCTGCCCGGGTCAGGCGATGCTGCAAGTCGCGGACCTCGGCGGTGAGCACGTCCAACTTGGCGCCGAGACGCCGAAGGAATTCCAGTACCAGGATGTCGCGGTTGCCACTCATGCCGGCAGTTTAGGCCATGATCGGGTTAACGAACATATCATGCCGCCGCCAGAGCCGGGCGAGTTCGAACATGGCCGGCCGAGCCGCGTGAACCAGTGATCGGCTGAACTCATGCCTGCGCCAGAAACGGGTGGCCCGGACATAAAGGGCGCCACATTGCCGGGAGGTTCGCGACTGGTGGCCCTTCCCTACGCATACTGGCGTTCACTCGATCCATCGTGGCAGCAGACTTCGAGTTTTCCAGCAGTGCCTGGGACTTTTGCAACAATTTGCCATCGCTACATTCGCCGGAACGCCGCCCACGAGGCATGACGAGACAGATTCTTGGTCGTGTGTTTGGCCGGCAGTGACCCGCGCGAACGCTGGCTGAACACTCGCTTGAGCAGCGCGTAGATATCGATGCCGTCATCGAACCATCCAAACTCGACTGTTGGAACGCAACGCGTTCGCCCGTTGACCACAAAGAAGTCGCCGTGCGGTGTCAACGCGCGAGCGATGCGGGAGATATCCTCATGCACGCTGGCACAGTGCTGTAGTACCCATACGGCGAGCGCCAGATCGAATGCCACGCCACGCTCCAGCAGCACGTCAAGCTCTGCCGGCGAGCAGACGGAAAAGCGGTCGGAACCGACATAGGCCACGGCCATGGATCGCATGTTCGGACTGATGTCGACCCCCATGACCCTACATCGATGCCGCGCAAGCAATTCCTTCGCCAGGCGACCGATGCCGCAACCATAGTCCAGGACGAGCGACTTGTCGGACAGGCTGAAACAGCGGGAGATCAGGGTTGCGAGATAGGGGGTCTCGGTCGCCCAACGGTGTTCCGTGGTGGCCGACTCCTCAGGGGTGAGGATGATCCACTTGGCGTCATCGACCGTTCCTGCATCGAAGACGTGCGGATCGTAGGTGATGCGAGGCTGATTCATGGACGCAGGCTAACCCCTCCCCAGCACCGCTCAAGCTTCCCCCGCCTCGGGCGAGAGCCCAAGCAGCAACCGCCCATACGGCACCATCGCCGCCTGCCGGCTCACGGTGTAGTGCGTCATGATCGCTTGCAGGTCGCGCGCCAGCATCTGCAACGGATCGGTGTCGTAGACCGCCCTGGCACCAGTGATCTCGATCAGGCGCTCGACGCCACGGCGCACCTCATGCAGGGCGAAGGTGATGTCACGACGGTTGCGCAGGATGTCGTCGTCGAGGATCGCGCGTCCGCTGCGCAGGATCGCCATACTCTCCTCGCGGCGGGCGTGCAGCACCAGCGTGGCGACCTCGATCGCGGCGCCTGCCTCGCCAAGCTGCATTTGCACCACCTCGGAGTCCGCCATCTGTCGCACGCCGCGCGATAGCCTGGTGCGCAGCGCCTCCGCGGTCACCGCCAGGGCGCGGCGGCCGGGGGAGAAACCCACCGGCGCCAGCGAGAACGGCACCAGGAAGCCGCGCGGTGCGTGCAGCAGGTCGTAGTCGGGGTGCACACGCGCGCCTGGCGTCGTGCCGTCGTACAGGTCGCGCAACACCACAGTGCGGTGCTCCGGCACGAACACGTCACGCAGGAGCAACGTGCGGCTGCCGGTGGCGCGCAAGCCGAGCACGTGCCAGTCGTCGATGATCTCGATCTCGCGCATCGGCACCAGCAGGTAGCGGGTTGCGACATTTTCCGCAGCGTCGGGGCAGCGGGCGCCGATGATCGCCCATTGCGCGTGGCTGCTGCCCGAGGAGAACGGGAACCGCCCGGACAGGCGCCAGCCGCCGGTGGCGCGCTGCGCCGTTGCCCGCGGCGCCAGACTGGAGCAGGCAACGGCGCACGGATCGTCGCCCCAGAGATCGATCTGCGCCTGTGCCGGCATGGAGGCGATGATCCATTGGTGCTCGCCCAGCACAGCGTAGACCCAGGCCGACGAGGCACAACCCTCGGCAAGCTTCTCGACGATGCGGGAGAACAGCTCGAACGGCGCCTGGTATCCGCCGAAGCGGCGGGGCTGCAGCACGCGCAGGATGCCGGCGCGATGGTAGTCCTCGATCGTTTCGCGCGGGATATCACGCGCGGCGGTGGCGGCGGCCTCGCGCGCGGCCAGCACCGGAACGAGAACGCTCGCCTGTTCGAACAGCCCCTCGGCCTGGCCGGGCGCGGTGGAGTGTGTGCAGGTCACCCTGGGTTTTCTCGCCTTGGTCGAAGCGATTCGATGCTTCGATGGTCATGCCAAGGTGTCAAGCAGGCGGAGACAACGGACTCAACCCGCCCGCAGCGCGCCGAGGAAGCTGTCGATCAACGCGTTTGTCTGCGCGCTTTCATCAAGCTGCGGGAAATGGCCCGTGTCCGCGATGATCTCTATACGCACAGACGGAACGTTGGCGCGGAGCATGTCGAGGTAGGGCGTGGTTTGTCCCTTGCTCATCGTGTGCCGCTCGCGTTTCTCGTTGCTGTAGGTCGCTTGCAGCGCCATGACCGGCACCCGCAGACCGGCCAGCGAGCCAATCAATCGCCCGACATCGTAGCGTTGCAGATCAGTCATCATCTTCTCCCCGATCGGTCGAGGCAAACGCGCCGCACGTTCGAGGACCGACGCGGCCACGGCGCGGTCGCTCCGCGCGGTGAACATGTCCTTGAACATGGCACCGGTCGTCGTTGCGTAGCCGTCCGGCGCGGCGAAACGCTCCTGCAAGACGGCTGCCATGGCGGGCGCGAACTGGCTGCCGTCAACCAGGACGACGCCGGCTGTCTGGGCTGGCGCCTGCAGGGCGGCCTCGATGACGACGCGGCATCCCATGCTGTGGCCGACCAGGACCGCAGGCGGCAGGGCCAGCGCCCGCATGACCTCGGCTACGTCGGCGCCGTAGCGCTCGATCGAGCATTCAGCGGCGATGCCCGGACTTGCCCCGTGTCCGCGCAGATCGACCGCGATGGTCTGGCGGTGGGGCGACAGATGCGCCACCTGCGCATCCCAGTCGGTATGCGCACAGGCAAAGCCGTGCACGAACACAATCGGAGGCCGGCCCTGGCCTGTCGAAACGTGATGAATGAGCACCATATGCCTCTCTCACCTAGGCCGGCTCGGCCTTTGTGGGTGGGTTCGACGGCTCGTTCACGGATCACCCGTTATCTCGCGAACGCGTGTCTCCAGCGCCCGCGCCTTGCGCACCAGCGCGGACATCATCTCGCTCAGCGAGCGGACTTCATCGCGAGTATTGTCGGTCGCGCGCTTGACGGCGTCCGACGCGCCAAAGTTCACCCCGATGTCGTTGCGGATGTCGGTCAGCGCATTCTGCAGCCGGTCCATGCGACCCATCAGGTCCACGCGCACCTGGGTCGCTCCGCGCGCGTGGCGAGAGCGGCCACAGCTTGCTGCAACGCGGCCTGTCCAGCTTCAAGCCGCGACCCTGCCGCAAGGATCGCGGTGTTTGGTTCGTCACTCATGTCGGCAGATTAGCACGATCCGTCGCGAAAAACAGCGTTGTCCTGCGGGGTAAAGACCGACGTGAGGTGCCGTCCGAGTAATCCAAAGACAAAGGTGCATCAGGACGCATTTTGCGGCGTCTTGGTCGAAACTCCAAAAAAAAGCCAAGCGCCAAAGCAGCAACAACCTGAAGGCCACCTTGTGGATTCGACGATCGTCGAGATGAATCCGATGTGGGAGGGATAGGACAGAAGCGCGCCAGCAACGTATCCGTATCGCATGCGATTGCTATTGACGTCCGTAGCCGAACCGCATGCGGTCTGTGCATCTTCCAGAGACTTGTTCGCGGCTACTTCATCAAAGCGGGCATACCCGACATGGCCGCCGGCTGCCCGTGCAATCTTCTGGGGGTCTCGCTCTTCTGCGAACCCAGAGCTGACGACGCCGGTGTCGATGGATATTGGACACACGCCCGCCACGCCCGGCGACGAAAGACGTTGCGCTTGATGATATCGCGATACATCTCATGGGCGTACTGGATAAGGATCGTTGCTGCGGCAGGGAAGCCTTGCTGTTGTGGATTGTGAGAAACCCATGGTTGAAGCCATTGAACCGTACGGCCTCAGCCTGGAGCAGGGGATCAACCGGCTGGTCGATCCGAACCCGTTGTGGGCACAAGCCTTCGCCGAAGAGGCGGCGAGCATCCGGGTCGCGCTCGGAGAGAAGGCTCTTGCGATCGAGCATCACGGCAGCACCGCCGTGCCGGGCTTAAGCGCAAAGCCCACTATCGATCTGCAAATCGGCGTGACTGACATCGATCACGGTCCGCTGTTCATGGAGCCGATGGCCAGGCTTGGTTACGATTACGCCGGCGATCAAGGCATCCCCGAGCACCACATTTTCGGCAAAGGACGCGCCCGGACTCAGCTGGCGCATGTCGTGGTCTATCAGGGCGAGCCGTGGGTGAAATGCTTGCGGTTTCGTGACCGCCTGCGGTCAGACTCGAACCTGCCGGCCGTCGATGAGGCGCTGGAGCTGCGCCTGGCCGCCGATCCAACAAACACGCGCGCCGCCTACATCGCGGCCAAGATGAGCTTCATCGAGAACGCCAGTGGACCAACCCGCTAAAACGGCACCTTTGCCACATGCCAAAGCACACCGGACGGATCGAACAAGAAACCAACCTTCATCCCCCAGCTTTGCATGGCTGGCGCACGCGGCGGCTTTACCGCGAACTCCTCCACCAGCTTCGGGCCGTTGACCCGTTGCCACCAAGTCGTCACGTCGCGCACCGGCAATTGGATCATGCAGTTCTCGGCAAACTCCTTCACATAGAAATTTTGCAGCATAAAACTGAAACTGCCGAGCTTCAGAATCGTGATCTGCTCATCCTTGTGCGTCGGCGAGAACCCCAACGCCTCGTAGAAGCGCTCGGACAACGCAAAGTCCCTGGCCGGGACAAAGGGCCGGAGGGCGAGCACTTCGTCCATCAGACTATCCCATCGAAAAGGCCATTGAAGCGGGGTCCACCCTGACTGCTATGCGGATCTGAATCGATACGACCGTCGACCTGCCACGAACGATCACCACTTGATCCGATAATCAGGACAGATCGACCGCGAAACGCTTCAGGTCGGCCAGCTCGCAATAGCGCAGCGCAGTCTGTTCGGTGGCGCGCAGTACGACGCGAGGGG
Source organism: Acetobacteraceae bacterium (assembly GCA_035696165.1). Classification (GTDB taxonomy): domain Bacteria; phylum Pseudomonadota; class Alphaproteobacteria; order Acetobacterales; family Acetobacteraceae; genus Palsa-883. Next base: position 23,170 of record DASRQX010000022.1, read on the forward strand.
CGGCGCCGGCGTCCAACGCTTCCTGCCAGCGCGGGGCACACAGGCACCAGCGATCGCCCGGCTGCAAGCCGGCAAAGCCGAACTCCGGCACCGGCGTTGAGAGGTCATTGCCCTGTGCCTTGCTGAACGCCAGGAACTCGACGGTCATCACCACGCAGACGGTGTGGCTGCCGATGTCCTCCCGGCTGGTATCGCAACAGCCATTGCGGAAGAACCCGGTCATCGGGCTGACAGAGCAGGTGTCAAGCTGGCCGCCCAGCACATTGAGCGACGGTCGGCGTCCCGGACGTCCGGAGGCTTCATCGAATGGCATCGTCGAACTCCGTGTTTGCTTCGTCGACCCGCGATCCCGCTATTGTAGCAGACGTCGGCCCGCCCCGAAATCGCCCGGCATCCCCACCGGCCGAGAGCGATATGCTATCATCCGGGGTCGTGCAGTGCAGATGTTCTCTCCAAGCCGCCTGGCGGAGACAAATAATCCTTCAGTCGGGATGTGCAGGGTTGGCGATTGACAGTTTTGCCGCCAGGCACGATGTCGCGGCCGATCCGCAAGGAGCACGCGCGTGAGTGACAGCCACGACCATCAGCATGATCACGAGCATCAGCATCACGGCCACGATCGGCATGCGGGGCCCCCTGCCCCCGGATCGATTGACTGGCGGGTGAACGGCGTGCGGGTGATCAAGAGCGACCAGCTCGACCCCAACACCGCGCAGACACCGGGCATGAACCGCGCGGCGGCAATCAACGCCGCGCGCGTCGGCGCGCAGAAGATCTGGGCCGGCACGGTGAGCATCCATGCCAATGCCAAGACCGGTGCGCACCACCACGGCGCGCTAGAAAGCGTGATCTACGTGGTGCGCGGCAGGGCCCGCATGCGCTGGGGCGAACACCTGGAGTTCGTCGCCGAGGCCGAGGCGGGCGACTTCATCTTCGTGCCGCCCTACGTGCCACACCAGGAGATCAATGCCAGTACGGACGAGACGCTGGAATGCGTGCTGGTGCGCAGCGACAACGAGGCGGTCGTGGTCAACCTGGATATCGAGCCGGTCGAAAAGCCGGAAGCGGTCTACTGGATCGATCCGATCCACCGGCATCCCTGAGCGGGCACGACGAAATACAGGCTGCGCGGCGTGGGTGGCGGAAGGCGCCCCCCGGTCAAGTCCGGGGGCATGACTCTTCCGCCCTACGTCGCTATGCAGCGAATTCGGTGGGTCGTAGTGAGCGGGCTAGGCGATCCAGTACGGCGTTCGCCAGGCCGGGCTCGTCGCCGGTGAAGAACCCGTGAGCGACATCCAGATACTCGTTGATCACCACCCGCGTCGGCGGCCCGTCCGGCATCGCCAACTCCCCTCCGCCGGCGCGCAGCAACGCACGCAACACCGGATCAATTCGCGCGATTGGCCAGTCAACCGGAAGCGCCTCGGCAATCAGCACATCGATCCGGTCCTGCGACAACACCGCCGCCCGCACGATTCGGGAAAACAGCGGCACCTCGGCATCCGGCACCCGCCCATCCTCGAACCCGTCAGCCCCCGGCCACGCGCCGAGCCGATGCCGTACGAATTGATCAATCACCGTCTCCGGATTGTCCCCGGCCTGCTCGCTCTGAAACAACGCCTGCACCGCCGCAACACGCGACGCCGTCCGCGGCCGCTTGCCCATTAGCCGCGGCCCGACGGGCGGGGCCGTCGGGTGAACGAAGCAGGATCAGGGCGCTGCCCTGAAACCCGCCATGGGGCTTTGCCCCCTGGACCCCCACCAAAGGCGGAGTCTTTGGGATCCATCCATTTTGGTTGGGGCGCGGGCGGGGGGCCCGCGTTGCCGTCGGCGTGCCGGCGCGATCGCGCCGGCACG
>DASRQX010000023.1:0-4617 GCA_035696165.1 Acetobacteraceae bacterium
ACGCCACCATCTTCGACGGGCATGCCGCCGAGGACATCGCCAAATTCCTCGACTTCACCACCGAACTCGGGGTCGGCGTCTCGATGTCGCCCGGCTACGCCTATGAGCGCGCGCCCGACCAGGAGCACTTCCTCAACCGCAGCAAGACCAAGAAGCTGTTCCGCGACGTGTTCGCGCTGGGCAAGGGCAAGAAGTGGAATTTCATGCATTCCGGCCTGTTCCTGGACTTCCTGGCCGGCAATCAGAACTATGAATGCACCCCCTGGGGCATGCCGGCCCGCAATATTTTCGGCTGGCAGAAGCCGTGTTACCTGCTCGGCGAGGGCTATACCAAGACCTTCAAGGAACTGATGGAAACCACGGACTGGGAAACCTACGGCACCGGCAAATACGAGAAGTGCGCCGACTGCATGGCCCATTGCGGCTACGAGCCGACCGCGGCGAACGCGGCCCTGAGCAATCCCTTGAAGGCGATGTGGGTGGCGTTGCGCGGCGTGCGGACCACCGGCCCGATGGCGCCCGAGATCAGTCTCGAACGCCAGCGTCCGGCGCAGTACATCTTCTCGGCCGAGGTGCAGAAGCGCCTGTCAGATATCCGCCGCGACGAGGCCCTCGCCGCCCAGCAGAAAGCTTCGACAGCCGCGTAGGCTCTTCAGCGCGCGATTGAAATCGATCCCGGTCGAGACCAGCGCGCGCAGCGTCAGCGGATTGCGCGCCACCCCGCGCAGCACCTTGCGCAGGTCGATGTCGCCATTCGGCTTGATCGCGGCCAGCGCCAGCGCCGGCAAGGCACGGGTGGCGGGGTCGCTGATGACGCGCAAGGCGGCAAACGGAAGCCCGGCCTCGGCGGCATAGGCCGCCGCGATATGGCTTTCCATGTCGACCGCCGAAGCCCCGGTCTCGGAGCGCAGCGCGGCCTTTCCGGCCCTCGCGACGATCACCTCTTCCACGCCGGCAAGGCCGCCCCTGACCACGCGCCGGCGTCCCAGAGCGACGCTGGCGATCAATTCCTCATTCAGGGCCAGACCGGCCAGCCAACGGGCGTCACCGGCCATGACTTCGGTCGCCACCACGACGTCGCCGGACTTCAGGCTGGGATCCAGTCCGCCGGCAACGCCGAAGCTGATCACCCCCCTGATCGTCGATGGGTCGAAAACGGTCAAAAGCGCCCGCAATTGCTGCGGATCGCTGCTGCTGCAGATCACGGTCATGCCGGGCCCTGCCGCAATGCGGGCCTCCTGCACCAGACCTGTCACAATCAGTACCGGCCGCGGGTCGATCTGATCGCCCGCGGACGCCTCGGCGCCTGCCCCCAAATTCACATTCCGACCCCTACCGCCCTGCTGTTGGTGCTCTTCAGGTTCCGATACCGCGCCAGCGCCCAGAGCGGAAAGAACTTCGAGTAGCCATGATAACGCAGATAAAACACCCTCGGAAAGCCTGTAGCCGTGTAGCGCTGCTCATCCCACAAGCCTTTTTCGCCCTGTGTGCTTTTTAGGTACTCCACGCCGCGCCGCACTGCCGGGTGATCGACCTCGCCCGCCGCCATCAGCCCAAGCAAGGCCCATGCCGTTTGCGAGGCGGTGGAGGGGCATCCCTCGAATCCCCTGTAATCCAGTCGGTAGCTGACGGCATCCTCCCCCCAGCCGCCGTCCTCGTTCTGGATCGAGGCCAGCCAGTCCGCCGCCCGGCGCATGGCGGGGTCCTGGTGGTCCACCCCGGCGGCGTTGAGCGCGCACAGGACCGACCAGGTGCCGTAGATGTAGTTCAGCCCCCAGCGGCCGTACCACGACCCCTCCGCGAGCTGGGTCCGGCGCAGATAGGCGACCCCGTCGGCCACCGCCTTGCTGCTCCGGGTGGTCTCGCCGAGCTGGGCCAGCATCGAGACGCAGCGGGCGGTGACGTCCTCGGTCGGTGGATCGAGCAGCGCGCCGTGGTCGGAGAACGGGATGTTGTTGAGATAATATTCGAGATTGTTGACGTCGAAGGCGGCCCAGCCGCCATCGCGGCTTTGCATGCCCTCGATCCATTCGCGGCCGCGGGCGATCGCTTCATCATATTCATGGCTTTGGCTGGCGCGCTGCGCGCGATCCATCGCCATCACCACCACCGCGGTGTCGTCGAGGTCGGGGTAATAGTCGTTGTTGTACTGGAACGCCCAGCCCCCGGACCGAACGTCCGGCCGCTTCACGGCCCAGTCGCCCTTGATATCCAGCACCTGCTTCGGCAGCAGCCAGTCGAGGCCTTTTCTCGCCGCGGGCAGGGCTTCCTCGCTGCCTGCCTCGATCAGGGCGTGAGCGGTCAGCGAGGTATCCCACACCGGCGAGACGCAGGGCTGGCAATAGGCCTCGCGCTCGCCGACCACCAATAGCCGGTCGAGCCCCCGCCGGGTCATGGCGCGCGGCGGATAATCGGCGGATTTGCCGAGCGCCTCGTACATCATCACCGTGTTGGCCATCGGCGGATAGATCGCGCCCAACCCGTCTTCGCCGTTCAGCCGTTCCTCAATGAAGGCCACCGCGCTGTCGATGGCGCGGGCGCGCAACTTCTTCGGAAACATCGGCTCGATCATCCGCAACACGCTGTCCAGCCCGCGGAACAGGACGAACCAGCCCCAGCTTTGGTGCGGCGCCTTGGCCGTCATTCCGATCGAATCCGGCGCCTGCAGAAACAGCTCGTCGATGCCGACGGCCCTGGCGTTTTTCGCGCGCGGTTTCAGCGCCGCCAGCACCATCAGCGGCACGAGGGTGGTTCGCGCCCAATAGGAAATCCGGTTGAGGTGAAACGGCGACCACATCGGCAGCAACATGATCTCGACCGGCAGCACCGGCACGCTGCGCCAGGTCAGCACCCCGAACATCGCCAGCATGAAGCGCGTGAAAACATTGCTGTGGACGGCGCCGCCGCGCGACCGGATCGCCGCGCGCGCCCGCGCCATGTGGGGCGCATCCGGGCTGTCGCCGATCATCTTCAGCGCGAAATAGGCCTTCACGCTGGCGCTCATATCCAGCTCACCGGCATGCACCAGCGGCCAGCCGCCATGGTCGCCCTGCACCCGCCGCAGGTAATTTGCGATCTTGCCCTCAAGCTCGGCGTCGACCGGCTCGCCGAGATAGTGGCGAAGCAGCACATATTCCGCGGGGATGGTGCAGTCGGCTTCCAGCTCGAACACCCAGTGCCCGTCCGGTTGCCGGAAGCCAAGCAGCGCGCGCGTCGCCGACGCGATGCTCGTCTCCAAGGAGCCGGTGTCGCCGGTTTCAATGCCAACGGTGTTCGTGCCGGAATGCATCTTGCGATCCCTGTATGTGCCGCGGGTCCCCGGAAACGTCGCGCGGTATCCGGATCAGGCCCGCCGCATGGCGAGGACCAGATCGGCGGCGCGGTCGCCCGACCGCACCGATCCCTCAATGGTTGCCGGCAACCCCGTATCAGTCCAGTCGCCGGCAAGGAACAGGTTTTTCCAGCCTGTCGGCGCCGCCGGCCGCTGGCCGTTCTGATCCGGGGTAGCCTCGAATGTCGCGCGGCGCTCACGCACGATCTGCCAGGGCGGCAATTCGCCCTGTACGCCGGCAGCCTTGCGGATATCGGCCCAGATCGCCTGCGCGAGCGGCTCGCGCGGCATATCCACCAGCCGGTCGGCATTGCTGATGGTGACCGACAGGCGCCGCGGGAACGCGAACAACCATTCGACCAATCCGCCGACCACCCCGAGAATCGGGGCCATCCCGGCCGGCGGATCGAAGCGGAAATGCGCATTGACGATCGCGCGGAATTTGGACGGCGTTTTCAGGCCAGGCAGCAACGCCGCGGCGGACCGCGGCGGCACCGCCATCACCACCGCGTCATCCGGGGCGACCGCGACATGGTCGTCGCCGAACTTCAATTCGCTCACATGGGTTGCCGTCATCGCGAACTCGCGCAGTTCGTGTCCGAACCGGATGCCGGCGCCCTTGTCCCGCAGCAGCCGGATCGCGGGTTCGACCAGAACCGCGCTCAGCCCGTCGCGGGCGATCAGCGGACGGCAGGCGTCGCCTCCGGCCAGCAGCGTTTCCCGCACCACGGCGCCGGCGAGCCCGGCCGACCCCTCGGGAGGATCGACGTTGAGCGCCGCCAGCAGCAGCGGCTGCACCAGCCGCTGGTAGAGCGTGCCCTGGCACGGAATGGTGTCGCCGACCCGTTTGCCCTGCCCTGCCCAGATCAGAGGCATCAGCGCGAGATAGTCGCGCAGCCTGGTGTCGGGCACGCGGCGACCCTCATCGAACACCCATAGCGGCAGCCGGCCGTCTCCGAGGTCGATCTGCCAGCGCTGGCCGGTCGCCAGGTCGACGAACGGAAATTGCGCGCGCTTCGGTCCGACCAGCCCGGCCTCGGCGCCGATCGACCTCGCATAAGCCAGCGCATGATGGTTGCCCGACAACAGCAGATGATTGCCGTTATCGATGGTCAGGCTGGTCGCGGCATCGAAATAGGACCGGCAACGGCCGCCGGCCTGCTGCGTGGCCTCGTGGACATGCACCTTGAAATCGGCATTGGCCAGCCGAACGGCGGCCGCAAGGCCCGAAATTCCAGCGCCGACGATGTGAACGGTCCTGGCCATCAGATCAATGCGTAGCGAAG
>DASRQX010000024.1:0-13012 GCA_035696165.1 Acetobacteraceae bacterium
TCCCATCCGACCCGCGTTCAGGCGCGGGCCTTGCGTTGATGGGCGAATGATAGCGCGGGTTGTATCAAACCAACAGTCATGAAGAATGACCGTTGGTTCGAGTCTTTGTTCGGCGCGCCGCCGCCCGCCAACCCAGCGCGCGATACCAACCGGCGAAAGCGTTTGAAGAGTCAACGCTTGCGCCGGTTGGTATCAGGCCGGAAAGATACGCCGGTAGACGCCGGGGGAGCCCTTGTCGTGGCGCATGATCGGGCGGATGCGATCGCTCCACGGGTTCGAGGTGCGGGCTTTGTCCCAGGCCGGCGTGTCGGGCACGTTGGTGTCGGCGAATTCGTAGAGGGTCAGGTATTTCGGCTGTCCCTCGATCGCGGTGAAGCGGCGGGCGCGCAGCACGCCGGGAACCTGGAGATAGGGCGGGATGTAGGCGGTGTTGTACCAGTCGTTGAATTCCTCGTCGTAGTGGGCGGGCACGTCGATGCGGCCCATCTGGAGGACGGGTGACGGACCCATCGTGGCTTCGGCCGGATTGGTCCGGGTTGGGAATATCTGGCGGTACAGGTTCAGGATGTAGTTGTGGCCTGCGGTGCCGCCGGATACTCGCTGCCGGTCGGGCGAGGGTTTGTAGCGCACCTCATCGATGAAGGCCGCGCTCTTCATCACGTGGTGGTCTTCCAGTTCGTACAGCGCCAGGTATTTCGGGCCGCCGCGCACCGCGACGTAGCGCCCGGCGCTGAGGACGCCCGGGATGCGCAGCAGGTGGTGGATGTGTTCCTGATCGTACCATTGGTTGAACGCGGCCTCGCGTTCCGGTGCGATGTCGGTCCAGACCATCAGCAGGCCGGTGCCGCGGGTTTTGGGCATGTTGGTTGGTTCCCCGTTCGGTTTGCGTCATGAGTGCCCGTGTGGCGGGTGGGCATGGGCGGTTGGTTGCCATGGATGGCGGTCAGGCAACCATCATCCTGGGGGGCGGGCAAGTGGCGGGGCGGTCGGTTCGTGCCAGTCGGGTTGCTGGCGATGCGCGGCGATTTGGGATAGTGTCCCACGGTCATGCCGAACGACCTGTACGAGCGCGATGTCCTGTCCTGGTCCGAACACCAGGCTGATTTGCTGCGGCGGCTCGCCCGCGGGGAATGGGTGAATGACGTGGACTGGGAGCACGTTGTCGAGGAGATCGCGGACGTCGGTCTGTCCGAGCTTAACGCCGTTCGCAGCTATCTGCGGTTGATACTCGTGCATTTACTGAAGCTTCAAGGCTGGCCGGACAGCCCGGCTGCCGATCACTGGCGCCGTGAGATTGCATCCTTTCAATCCGACGCGGTGCAGCGCTTCGCGCCGTCAATGCGTGTGGGGGTTGATCTCGCGTCGCTTTGCGCCGGGGCGCTCAACGAGTTGAAGGACACAAGGTTCGACGATGTGCCCCCGCTACCGTGGTCAGCGGCGTGACCGGTTGGTCTGGACGAGCTGCTGAACGACGGCCGTGGCATGCTGGAAGAACGTTTCACTACAACAACGGCCGCGGATCAGCATTAGTTCCCGTTATCCGGCATGGGACCTTCGGCCCATTCAAAGCGACGAGGATAGCTTCCAGCCGCGGAGCAACGAGGACGCTGGCGTCAAGAAAGGCGTGGAGCGAGCTACCCATTTAGCTTAGCCCAAGCTCCTGATCGAGCCTCGTCAGTTCATGCGGCGCATTGTTAATTGGGTCATTGGACGAGGTAGTGGGGCAGTCCGAATGTCGCTTTCCGATCCGGTCTCGGACATTCTGGCCGGACCCCTCTGTGCCGATTGGCGGATACTGGCCGAAACAGGAATGTCAGCTTAAACGAGACATGAGCAAAAAGCGGACATCGGGATTGGAGTTGACGACGCCCAGGTACAACTTCGACCCGAACGGAAATGGGCGCTAAGCGGCCAACTGGGCGGTAATCGGATAGTTCAGCCTCGCTCGGGCGGATAAACCAAGCCTGCGGTGCATTGGCGCACGCAAGGGGGACCTCGTCGATGGAGCATACTGCATACGACGGTCCGACCGAAGATCTCGTTCAACGCCTGCTGCCGCAACACGTGAAGCGCGCTCGTCTACATGCGCGCCAACCTCGCCGAGAAGATCGCCTTGCCGAGGCTGGCAGCCACTTGCGCGGCACCCGAACGCACGCTGTTGAAGCAGTTCAAGCGATTTGTCGGGATCTCGCCGCTGGCCGACCTGCGCCGGCTCCGTCTCAATGTGGCTCGCAGCCAATCGTTGCAGGCCGACTGCGAGACCGCCATTTCCGAGATCGCCATGAGCTGCGGCTTCATCCATCTCGGGCGTTTCGCCACCGAGTACCGGCGCGCCTTCGGCGAGTCGCCGTCAGCGACCAGGCAGCGCGTGCGCGGCGAGGGCCTCGATGGTGCACTCCTGCCAGCCCCGGTCGTGTGGCGCGAGAAACCCGCGCTGCTGGTTGTGCCCTTCCGGACCGAGACGCTGCAGGAGGAACTCGAAACCCGGGATCTGATGGAACGCCTGGGCGCAACGTTGTCGCGCATGCGCATTGCCAGCGTTACTCGTCTGCACCCATCCCGCGCTCTGTCGTTCAGCGCACGGCGGCAGCGGGATGGCGGCACCCAGTATGCCCTGATGGGTCGCCTGAGGCGGGTTGATCATTGCACGCGCGTCATCGCAAGGTTGATCGATGTCGAGCCGACCGACATCTGTGGGGCGACAGTTTCGATGGTTCCGCGAATGATCCGTTCGCATTACAGGATCGCGTCGTCGATGGTGTACTGTGCGGGGTCATGTCGAGCATCACCGACGCAGAACTCGGACGCGTGCAGCACAAGGATCCCAGGGATCGGGCGGCACGCGATCTGGCGACGCAGGCATTGCCGCTCGTTCTGGCCGCCAGGTTGCCGAGTACGCTGAACGCGATGACGCTGCTGGATCGTGCCATCGAGCTGGATCCATGCGATCCGCTGGCCGTGGCGTTGCTGGCCTGCTGCCACGCCCAGCTTGCCCTCAATCTCGGCACGTCATGGCCGCCCGCTGCGCGGGCGGAGGCGGAGCGCCTCACTCGGCACGCGGCATTACTGGGCTGCGGCGACCCGCTGGTGACGACAGCGCGCGCGATGGCCATGAGCATGTCGGGGCAATGCCAGGAGGGTCATCCGCTGATCGCTCGCGCGCTTGCCATGGATCCCACCTCGATGTGGGCCTGGGAACGCAGCGGTTTCACCCGCATCTCCCGCGGCGAACACCCAGACCGCATCATCGCCGATCACGCGCGGGCATTGCAGCTCAGGGGCCCCGACTGGCCCGCCGTCATCTGCTTCATGGGGCTCGCATGGGCGCATCGCTACGCGGGCCGGTTGCTGGAGGCAGAGCTCTGGGCACAAAAGGCGCTGGCGGAGAACCCCGATGTGGCAACGACGTATCGCTGGGAGTCCCGAAATGCCTTCGACCAGGGCGATCGGGCACGCATGGTAAAGGCGGCCGAGCGCATGCGCCGGCTGCACCCTGAAGTCAGCGTATCGCTGCTCGCGGCCAGCGATCCATGGGCTGACACTCGCTGGCTCGACGCACTTGGGAGCGCGGGCTTGCCGCCCTGATCGGTCACCGCCGCGGTGATCGCGCACTCAAACAACCGCATTCATCAGTTCGAAGTGCTCGTTGATGGCGGCAGTGAATGGCATGAGACAATAGACATCGTTGAATTCGCTGTTGAACAACGACCAGCACAACGCCGCGTGCCCGATGGGGTTTTGTACCGGATTGACTCTGGCTTCCGGGACCTCGATCCACACGTCCGGGCTGTCCCCATGCCGGCTGATCCATCGCTTCATTCAGGCGCTTCTTGCTGACTGGTATGCTTCTTCGTCCTCCTCGGACGAAATCGGTCTGTCCAGCGAATTGCCGAACATTACACGCAGCACCCTTGCCTGAAGATAGATGATTGCGTCGAATACAGCGCGCACGTTCGTTGTACGTGGACGGCCGCCGGACTTCGCCGCTGGGATGTGCGGCGCCACCAGCGCCGATCGTGCGTCGGTCAGATCTGAAGGGTAGCACCGGGTTCGCATGATCGCCTCCGCCGAGTTCGGACATCATGCTAGACCGGCCGTCGTCACCCGGAACTTCCAACACAGTCTGTCACTTCGTGGGCATCCTCCAACCTTCAATCGGCAGTGAGCCATACCTCGCGGAGGACCACGCTTCTGGGGGCGGTCACATCGGTCTGACCTGATAAGGCGCAGCTCATCGACGGTACGCTGCGACGCATGTGCTCAACACGCATGCGCCGCCGCGGGAAGCCAGCCGCCCCGTGGTAATTGCTAGGGCGTCGGGATCAGTGAACGGTTCTGGTTTGCCTTGTCGACGTCCTGCGCGAAGTTCTCCTGGAAAAGCGCCGGTCCCTGCGTCACGCCGAACAGGTAGAGCTTGCCGTCCCTGATAAGCCACGCAACGGGAACGATTGGACTGACCTTGCCGTCGGCGAGGTCCAGCGCACACTGGCCGCTGTATTGTGGTGCGTAATGGACCGGGTCGGCCTTGAACAAATCAAGGATTGCGGCGCTCGCGAAGCGATAGAGCCGGTGTTCGTATTCATACTCGTATTGCGGCGACCCCGGCGTCGGCTTGCCGACCGTGAAGTAGGCCACCGGATCGTACCCCTTGATTCCCAGTGGCGCGGATGCCGCGGCGAGGGATGGTAGCAAGGTCGTCAACTGCGCCGCGGTGACCAGCGTCACCCAACGAACGGCATTCCGACGAGACAATGTGAACATCTTGAGTTCCCTGTGCGTCTTCAGTCGATCCTGTCAACATGCCGTCGGAGCACCACACTCCGGGGCGGTTGCTAGTCAGTCGAACCCCGATCAGTCTCGTTCTCCTTGCGATGAGTCCGCACAGGAGAAGATTTCGGCTCATTGCTTCCGCGCCTAAAGCGAGCCGAAGATGATGTGCGCCGGACGTCGCGGCTATCCGGGGACCGCCCCGCTAGCCGTCTGCGGCCAAAATCTTTCTCGCTTGGTGATTTTGTTACCTGATGGCCGATATCCGCTTATTGCAGACCGCGAGGCCGATGGATGAATGTCCGCTTTGGAGGAGCGGCTTTGTACATCTGAACGGCGGGTATGGCGCGCGGAGCAGACCTCACAACCTTAAAACACACACGTCCGCTATCCCGTCGCAGACATTCAAACCGACACAGATGCTAGGTATTAATTCTTTACACACCTCCGGATTCGCGGTATGTTCCAGGCTTATTTTCCTTCACGGAGCGCCGCAAATGACCCCTCCGCCCACCCAAACACCGGCCCCCGGTCCCGACCCGCTCACCCTCGACCCCGTCACGGTCGGCGTCATGATCCGCACCACGATGGACACCCTGCCGCACCACCGGGACGGGTCGGCGCAGGAACAGACCGAGCGGCGCCATGCCGCCTACGTGATGTTCGCCACGCTGCGCCCGCGCGATGTGATGGAGGCGATGCTCGCGGCCCGCATCACCGCCGCGCAATTCCACATCCTGGACGATCTGCGCTGCGCCGCGGAGCACGACCTGCCAGCCAATCTGAAGCTTCGCTACCGGCGCAGTGCCACCGCCCTCACCCGAATGCAGAGGGCTGATCAGTGCGAGCTGACCCAGCGCCAGGCGTTTCCCGCGATGCAGCCGGTGGCATTGCCGGCCTCGATACAAACGGCTCGCCCACAGCCTGTGCCGGCTGCCGCCCCGGCCGCGCCCGCGTCGCGGCCTGAGGTCGCGGCCGCCGGTCAATGCCCCGCGGCACCGCGTCCGGTGACCGGCGGTTTTGTCCCCCCGACCGAGGCCGAGAAGGCACGGCTCGTGGACGAGTTCATGGCCCTCGAGGACGCACGCTGCGCAGTGCTCGCGGCGTGACCGGCAGGCGGGCGTGCCCGCTGGTGTCTGACCCGAGGGTGCCCATGCCCAGTGAGAACACCGGGGGCCGTAGCGGCCCGCTGCACAACGGCAATCCGCGCGGCGATCCGAACCTGGCTCCGCGTTGCGGGGCGAAGACGCGTTGGCCGCGCAGCGGCCCGTGCCGTGCGGCGGCAATGGCCAACGGACGCTGCCGGATGCATGGCGGGCGGAGCGCCGGTCCGCGCACCGCGGAGGGCCTGGCGCGGATCCGCGCCGCGCGCACCGCGCACGGGTTTTACACCGCGGAAAGCAAGGCGGCGCGGCGGTATGCGGCGGCGATCAAAGCCGAGGCGCGCGCGGAGTTGGTGCGGCGACGCGCGGCGGAGGTTGTTGCCGCGACGCGTGCGCTGTTGGCGCTGCAGCGCGCTGGTGCGCATCCGGTGGATGCCATCGTGGCGCACCGGTTGCGCGTAGTGGTGGGGAAGGTGCCGGTGGGGGGGAAGGGCGGCGGGAGGGAAGACCCTATGTAACGTGAGGAAGGCTAAGGGGTAATCGGGCGGTAACGGATACCGCGATGCGTTTGCGGGAGAGCGCGCAGCGACGCGGGTTAGGGTCGCGGTGTGGCACGACCCTCACCCTCGTCGCTGCGTGCCTCGACCTCTCCCGCGAAGAGCGGGCGAGGTAAAGATGTGTCAGGGGGCTTCCCCACGCATCGCCGCCAGCAGGTAGTTCACTCGCAGATCCCGCCCGACCCGCCAGCCGCCGCGCAACGGGTCCGGCGACAGCCCGGTGGTCTCGCCCACGGTCAACCCCGCATCCCGCACATGCCGTGACAACTCCGCCGGCGTCAGGAAGCGGCGCCAATCATGGGTGCCCACCGGCAGCCAGTGCAGTGCGTATTCTGCCACCAGCTTGGCCGCGACGAAGGACGCCAGCGTGCGGTTCAGCGTCGACAGCACGAGCAGCCCGCCAGGCGCCACCAGCCCGGCTAGCACACGCAGGAACGCGGCCGGGTCGGGAATGTGCTCGACCACCTCCAGCGCCGTGACCACCGGGAACGTGGTCCCCTCCGCCAGCAGGTCTTCGGCCACGCCGACCCGATAGGCCAACGCGAGCTCCTGGCCAGCGGCGTGCGCCACCGCCGCCGTGACCGCCGCGGCGGCGGCGTCCAGCCCCAGCACGTCGAACCCCAGCCGCGCCAGTGCCTCCGCCGCGATCCCCGCGCCGCAGCCGACCTCCAGCAGCCGCAGGCCGGCCGCGTCCGGAAACCGCTGCCGCACCTGTGTCATGATCCAGCCGACCCGCGCCGGGTTCATCCGGTGCAGCGGGCGCATCGGGCCATCCGGCTGCCACCACCGCGCTGCCAGTGCGTCGAACCGAGCGACCTCGTCGGCGGCGAGCGTTGCACTCCGGCGGGGTGCGGCGTGGCTTAGCGCTGTCGGCATCGCTTGGCTCTCTTCCTGGACTCGACTATCCGGCGCGGCAACGGTGGTGCGCGGATGGCCGGGTGATCCCCGGGTCAAGACGGGGGACGGCCATAACGAGGGAACGCACGGTTGCCCCCCGTTTCCCGCCCCAGTATGACCACCGCCACCCGAACCCTGACAACTGACCCCCGAATGCGCATCGTGATGAAATTCGGCGGCACCTCGGTCGCCGACCTGGCTCGCATCCGCACCGTGGCCGACCGCGTCAAGCGCGAGGTCGACGCGGGGCAGCAGGTCGCCGTCGTGGTCTCCGCCATGGCCGGTGTCACCAACCAGCTGGTCGGCTGGTGCCAGGAACTTTCCCCCCTGCACGACGCCCGTGAATACGACGCGGTGGTGGCAACCGGCGAGCAGGTCACCGCCGGCCTGCTGGCCATAGCGCTGCAGGACCTGGGGGTCGAGGCACGATCCTGGCAGGGTTGGCAGATCCCCATCGAGACCGACACCGCGCACGGCAAGGCGCGCATCCAGGGCATCGACGGCGGGGAACTGATTCGGCGCATGCAGGTTGGCCAGGTCGCGGTTGTCGCCGGCTTCCAGGGCATCGCGCCGGATCACCGCGTGACCACGCTGGGGCGCGGCGGATCTGATACCTCGGCCGTGGCACTCGCCGCCGCGCTGAGGGCCGACCGCTGCGACATCTATACGGACGTCGACGGGATCTATACCACCGATCCGCGCATCGTGCCCGCCGCACGCAAGCTGAATCGCATCAGTTATGAGGAAATGCTGGAACTCGCCTCGGTCGGCGCCAAAGTGTTGCAGACCCGCAGCGTGGAGCTGGCAATGAACGAGCAGGTGCGCGTCCGTGTGCTGTCGAGCTTCAAGGAACCGACAGCGAACGACAACGAGGGCACGCTGGTGGTGGATGAGGACGAGATCGTGGAAAAGCAGAACGTCTCCGGCATCGCCTATTCGCGCGACGACGCCAAGCTGACGGTGCGCCGGGTGCCCGACCGCCCCGGCATCGCCGCGACGATCTTCGGCGAGCTGTCGGCGCAGAACGTGAATGTCGACATGATCGTGCAGAACACCGCCGCCGATGGCACCACCGACATGACATTCACCGTCGGCAAGGCGGACCTGCCGCGCGCGAGGGCCGCGCTGGACGGCATTCAGCCCCAGATCGGTTATGCCGAGGTGCTGTCCGATCCCAATGTCGCCAAGATCAGCGTCGTCGGCGTCGGCATGCGCAGTCATGCCGGTGTGGCGAACATCATGTTCCGCGCGCTGGCGGACAAGGCGATCAACATCCAGGTGATCTCCACCAGCGAGATCAAGGTCAGCGTGCTGATCGCCGCGGAATACACCGAACTGGCAGTGCGCGCGCTGCACACCGCGTACGGCCTCGATGCCGCCTGATATCAGTCCCCCGGGCATCGTCCCACCCGGCATCTCCGTAGCCGGCATCGGCGCGTCCGAGGCCGTCGCACGCGCCCGGCTGGATGCACTGTGGGCACGCGGCACGAGCTTCCTCGGCTGCCGTTACGCCATCATGGGCGGCGCGATGAGCTGGGTCAGCGAGCGCCATCTGGTCGCGGCCATCTCCAACGCCGGCGGGTTTGGCGTCATCGCCTGCGGTGCGATGAACCCCGACCTGCTCCGCGCCGAGATAGCCGCCACCCAGGCACTCACCAGTCAGCCGTTCGGCGTCAACCTGATCACGATGCACCCGCAGCTCGACGAGCTGGTCCGGGTCTGCCTGGACGCCCAGGTCGGCCACATCGTGCTGGCCGGCGGCATCCCGCCGGGCAGCGCGGTGCGTGCAGTCAAGGACGGCGGCGCCAAACTGATCGCCTTCACCCCCGCCCTGGTGCTGGCCAAGCGCCTGGTCCGGTCCGGCGCGGACGCGCTGGTGATCGAGGGTTCCGAAGCCGGCGGCCATATCGGCCCGGTCAGCCTGACCGTCCTCGCCCAGGAAATCTTACCGGATATCCGTGAGGTCCCGGTCTTCGTCGCCGGCGGGCTCGGCCGCGGTGAGGCCATCCTGGCGTTCCTGGAGATGGGTGCCTCGGGCGCCCAACTCGGCACCCGCTTCGCTGCCGCTACCGAGTCGATCGCCCACCCGGACTTCAAACGCGCTTTCATCCGCGCCAACGCCCGCGACGCGCTGCCCTCGATCCAACTCGACGAACGCTTTCCGGTCATCCCTGTGCGCGGCCTGGTGAACCAAGGCACCAAACGCTTCCTGGCCCACCAGGCCGTAACCCGCGATCGGTTCAACGCCGGCGAACTCACCAAGGAAGCCGCCCAACTCGAGATCGAACACTTTTGGGCCGGCGCCCTGCGCCGCGCCGTTATTGACGGCGACGTCGAAAATGGCTCCGTCATGGCGGGCCAGTCCGTCGGCATGGTCATCGCCGAGCAACCGACCGCCACCATCATCGCCGAACTGGTCAACCAGGCAGTCGCGGCCCTGGCCGCACGTCGACCCTGACATGCCATCCATTCGCCTAATCGAAGGAAGGTCAGGGCGCTGCCCTGAAACCCGCCAGGGGGCTTTGCCCCCTGGACCCCCACTAAAGGCAGAGCCTTTAGAATCCAGCCATTTTGTTTGGGGCACGGCAGTGGGGACTGGGCCGGCCGGGCTGCCGCCTGTCACACCGACTGATCGCCGGCGCGACAGGCGGCAGCCCGGCCGGCCCAGTCCCCACTGCCGTGCCCCAAACAACGGGCGGCTTCCAAGGGCGTCGCCCTTTGCGGGGATCCAAGGGGCAGAGCCCCTTGGTGGGGTGCGGGGCAAAGCCCCGGCCTTCCTTCGGTTTGGGCAATTGGGGGCATGACGTGGCGGCGAGTGCGCCCAGGCGGCTGCTGACCAGGCTGCGGCAAGTCATGGCCAGCGATGTTGCGCCGCTGGCGGAGTTGGCGCGGCTGTTGGCTGCCGAGTTGGTGAGCGAGGTGTGCTCAATTTACGTAATGCGTCCCGGCGAGATTCTGGAGCTGACGGCGACGCATGGGCTGAACGCGGCGGCGGTTGGCCGCACCCGCCTGCGGGTGGGCGAGGGCATAGTCGGACTGTGTGCGGCGACGCAGGAGGTGCTGAATTTAGCCGACGCGCAGAACCATCCGGCCTTTGCTTACCGCGCGGAGACTGGCGAAGAGCCGTTCGCCTCGATGATTGCGGTACCGGTGCGGCGCGCCGGTCGCACAGTGGGCGTGCTGGCCGCGCAAAACCGCAACCCGCGCCAATACAGCGAGGAAGAGGTCGATGTCCTTGAGACCGTGACCATGCTGCTGGCCGAGCTGCTGGCGGCCGGCGGCGCCACCGACGGCGCAGAGGAGGGCGTTGCGGCCACCGTTCCTCGCGTGTTCACCGGTGTGACGCTCGGTGGCGGGATTGTGATCGGCCCGGTCTTCGTGCGCGGCGGCCGTCCGACCATCAGCCGTCTGCTGGCCGATGATCCCGCGGCCGAGTTGCAGCGGCTGACCGCCGCGGCCGACCAGATGCAGCGTGGTCTCGACGAGTTGATCGCCTCGCGCGTGCCGACCGGCGGTGCCGCCGGCGCTGCGTCGCGAGAGGTGCTGGCGGCGTATCGCCTGGTCGCCGCGGATGCCGGCTGGCTCCGCCGTGTTGGTGACGTGATCCGCACCGGCATCACGGCGGAGGCCGCGGTGGCACGTGTTGCCGGCGAGGTGCGTGACCGCATGCGGCGCATCACGGACCCCTATCTGCGCGAACGCCTGGCCGACCTGGATGAACTCGCCGATCGACTGCTGCTGACCCTGACTGGTCCGGCGGGGACTGGTCCTACGACGACTAGTCCAGTGGTTGACTCGGATGGTGGTGGTCAGGCGGCCCGGCCTCGGGTGCCGGACCCGGTGCCGCCGGGCACGATCCTGCTCGCGCGCCGGCTCGGCCCCGCCGATCTGCTGGATTGGCACGCACGCGGCGTGGCGGGCGTGGTGATCGAGGAGGCCAGCCTGGCCGGGCACGCCGCCATCGTCGCGCGTGCCATCGGACTGCCGGCGCTGGGCGGGGCGCGCGGCGCGGTCGAGGCGGCGCGGTCGGGCGGCGGATTGGCGGTGCTGGATGCTGACGAGGGACGGCTGATCCTGCGCCCTGATGCCGAGGTGCGGCAGGTCTACACCCGCGCGCTGGAGGCGCGCACCGCGCGCCAGGCCGGTTGGGCGGCCTATCGCGACCGCCCAACCGTCACCGCGGACGGTACCAGCGTGACGTTGATGCTGAATGTCGGGCTGGGCCTGGAACTCGACCAGCTCGACGCGACAGGCGCAGCCGGCATCGGCCTCTATCGCAGCGAGATTGCCATGTTGGCGCGCGGCGCCGTCGCTGACGTGGCGGAGCAGGCGGCAACCTACGCCAGAGTGCTCGATGCCGCCGGCGATCGGCCGGTGCTGTTCCGCACGCTCGATCTTGGCGCCGACAAGGTGCTGCCCGGTAGCGCGCCGACAGAGGAGGAAAACCCGGCGATGGGCTGGCGCAGCCTGCGGATCGGGCTCGACCGGCCCGCCTTGCTGCGCCGGCAATTGCGCGCGCTGCTGCTGGCCGCCGGCGGGCGCGACCTGTCGGTGATGTTCCCGATGGTGGCGACGGTGGCGGAGTTCCGCGCCGCGCGCGCTCTGCTGGAGGCCGAAGCGAAGCGCGTGCGCCCGGCGCCGCGCAGCCTGCGGGTCGGCTCCATGCTGGAGATCCCCGCGCTGATGTGGCAGTTGCCCGAACTCCTGGAGGAGGTGGATTTCATCTCGATCGGTTCCAACGATCTGCTGCAATTCGTTTTCGCGGCAGATCGCGGCACGCCGGCGATCGCCAACCGCTATGATCTGCTGTCGCAACCGATGTTCGATCTGTTGGAGCAGGTGCTGCGCGCCGCCAGCATGGCTGGCGGCGGCCCAGGGCACAGGCGTGGCCCGGGCCTTAGGCACGACCTCGCGCCTGCCCGAGACGGAGAGTCTGCCAAAAACGAGGGCCTTCCCCAAGACGCGGAGCAGGGCGTGGCGCGAACCCGATGCGGGACAACCCAGGGCGGGGTGATCCAAGGCGGCGTGATCCAAGGTGGGGGGGTCCCGGTGTCGCTATGCGGCGAGGCGGCGGGGCGGCCGCTTGAGGCGCTGGCGCTGGTGGGCCTCGGCATCACCTCGCTGTCGATGCCGGCCTCTGGCATCCTGCCGATCAAAGCAATGCTGGCGCAACTCGATCTGGTCTCATTTCGCCCAGTGCTCGCGGCGATACGACGCGGTGGGGCGGGTCGTGCAAGTCTGCGTGAGCCGATCGCCACTTGGGCACGTGAACATGGTCTGCCAGTGTAACCCTTGGTGTCCGTCCTGGAAATTTGGCGGTTGAGCGCCCGTGCGGGGTTTTTGCCGCCCGGAAGCAGGCAGCGCCCCCAACGATGCAGGGACACCATGGCAAGCTTCCGCCACTTCCAGCGGCAAAAAGACCCGACAGACCGACCGGCCAGGCTCCCGGACGGACACTTCGGCAGCCTGATCATCGGGTGGCCCGGTCATCGCTCGACCTGAGGATTTCGTTTCAATTCACTTCTGATACTAATCTCCACGTGACGTGAACGCTGATCCGAGTCAGTGTAGGGCTGTTGGAACAAGCGGCATTGTCATAACTGGATGGCGTCGGCCCGCGGTCGGCGTTATTCCGGTGGCAGGCGAATGAGGTCGGGGCGGTCGTGCTGCACGAACGCAAGTCCAGAT
>DASRQX010000025.1:0-27097 GCA_035696165.1 Acetobacteraceae bacterium
GCCGGCGGCGATGCCAGCGGTGCGGGGCGCCGCGGCCCATCAAGGACAGGCGGTCCCGGCGTCTTTTGTCACTGTTCGGTACCGTGAGTGTTTCCGCGCCTCGGTTCGAACCATGCCGTTGCGCGGTGACCCGCCACCGGACCTTGAGCCCGGTCGGTGAGATCATGCCGGACCGATGCACGCCGGATTATGAGCGGGTTGTCGCGAAGATGGGAGCTTCGCTGCCATACCGGCGCGCCCGAACACGGCTGTCGGCGTTTCTGCCGCTCGACGACATTCCTTCGGTGGAGACGGCCCGCCGACGCACGATCCGTGTTGGCGCGAGGCTGGAGAAGCAAGCCGTCACGTCCGTGAAGGTGGTGGAACCAACCTCGGTGGCGGCGAAATCGATCGTGCTTTCCATCGATCGCAGCCACGTCAGATCGGTTCGTCAGTATCAGATACGCTGGTTGGAGGTTCTGCTCGCTCAGGTCACAAATGACGACGGGAAGCAGATCGTTTTCAGCAGCGTGCCCGCGGAGGCTATTTCGCACCAGGACCAGTTGCGCGGTGTCCTTCATAAATCGGGCGCGACGGCCGTCACCCCGGTCACGATCCTCAGTGATGGGGCGGAAGGTTCGCGTGCGCTCGGCGAAGCGGCCAGTCCGGGCCCGACTCATCATGTACTTGACTGGTTCCACCTTTCGATGCGGATTCACCATGTTGATCAGGCGGCCAAAAGTTGGCCGGACGTCTCCGCGGACGATCGCCAGACGGGTGCGGATTTCGTTTAAATCATCGATCGGCTTCGCTGGCGCTTGTGGTACGGCCAGGTCGCTCGGGCCCTCGATCTCATTGGCGAAACGTTGATCACGCTCGATGTTATCGCCAACGGCAACGAATTGGCCGCTGTGACCGCCCGCAAGGTGGCGCGTCTATTGCGCGATCTCGAGGCATATATTTGTGGACAATCCAATATCATCATCGATTACGCCTCGGCGCAGCGCCAGGACGAGCTGATTTCGACGCCGGTCACGGAAAGTGCCGTACAGTGGCTGTTGTACCGGCGAATGAACGCACGGCAACACATGCGCTGGTCTCCCCGGGGCGCCCATTTGATGTTGAAGGCCCGGACCTCGATCGTAAACGGGACGTTTGACCGCGATCGCGCTGTCGCGGAACGGTGGGCCCGCCGTCCATACCGGCGCGCGACGTCAGGACCCCCAGGTTCGGCACGGTCTCCGCGATGTGGTGGCGCTGTAGCGCGGTGGCATGCAGAACGGCCGGTGAACCTGGTTCGGCCGCGGCGGTGTCAGCGAGGGCTGCTCATCGTTGGGTCGGTACGCCGCATTGGATGCACTCGAATTGAGTCGTTCGCATGGTGACCCCGAGCTTCCGCGTCCTGAACCCGTCGGGCACTCGGTCCACCCTGAAGGTGCCTGTCGGCGGCATAAACGGCTGAGCGTCCTCCGACACCTCGGCTTCGCCGACCACACCACAGGCCGGACACCTCAGATGCACCTGCCAACTGTCTCGCACTGTCATGTCGCCGATATGGCGCGTCGCCAGCCGGATACATCAGTGCCCGGTAGAACCATGAACATGATTCGGCCAAAACCGCGGCACTGCGCCGACGCGACGATTACCAGTCCGCGCGCATCCGCCGTGAAGCTGCCCATCATTGGCAGGCCCGGGACGTGGGCCGGATCGCGTGGCACGTCGGCACGACGTTGGCATCGCCCCGCGTCGACCCCATGTTGGACGCGGTTTTGATCAAATGGGAGGAGCCGCAATGCAAAAGCCGACTTCCGTGGACATCGCGCGGATGATGATCCGGCGGCACGGTCTGCGAGCCCAGGCCGTCGCCACGGAGCGTGCAGCGGAAATGCGTCAACAGGGCGACATCGCTGGCTTCGATCACTGGCAATCCACCAACGCGGCAATTCGCGAACTGCGGCGAACGGCCGCCTCTCCACAGGTGGCACCCGCCGAGGCGGCTGGCTGATCGCTCAAACCGGGCCACTTGCGTTCAGTCGCGCAGCCGCTCCGGGATTTGCATGCCCAGGCGCAGCGGCACATTCCAAAGTTCGCGCACCTGACGCAACGTGCGGAAGCCCGCCCGCAGATATGTCGGCAGTGCGCGCGGATGGTCCGCGGTGCAGGTGTTCACCGTCATGCCACGCGCGCCCGACCGCCAGACCATGTCGACCGCCTGGCGCAGGAGCGAATAACCGACTCCGGTGCCGACCGCGTGCGGTATCAGTCCGAAATAGCTCAGGTTCACGTCGGTCCAGCTGCGGGCATCCAGTTCGAAGAAGCCGGCCGGTTCGCCTTCGGCGTACAGGACATGAAGCGATACCAGCGGGTCGCGCAGCAAGGCGGCCAGGTCATCATCCGACATGGTGCGGCGCAGCCACCACACGTAGTCGGCACCGACCGTATTATAGAGGTAGCGATAGAAGCCAACACTGGGCGCGCCGACCCGCACGACCTGCTGCCCGGGCGGCAGCCCCGGCGCCGCATCGGCCGGTGGCCGGTCCATCCGCAGAAAGGTGACTGTGACGCCGACCCGCGCCACCGGCTCCATGGCGGCGCCCTCCTTCGATCAGTTATCGTCGAGGAAGCTGCGCAGTTTGCGGCTGCGCGACGGGTGCTTCAGCTTGCGCAGCGCCTTCGCCTCGATCTGGCGAATGCGCTCGCGCGTCACGTTGAACTGCTGGCCGACCTCCTCCAGCGTGTGGTCGGTGTTCATGCCGATGCCGAAGCGCATGCGCAGCACGCGCTCCTCGCGGGGGGTCAGGCTGGACAGCACGCGGGTGGTCGCCTCACGGAGGTTGGCCTGGATTGCCGCGTCCAGCGGGATCACCGCCGCCTTGTCCTCGATGAAGTCGCCCAGATGGCTGTCCTCTTCATCGCCGATCGGCGTTTCCAGGCTGATCGGCTCCTTGGCGATCTTCAGGACTTTCCGAACTTTCTCCAGCGGCATGCCGAGCTTTTCGGCCAGCTCTTCCGGCGCCGGCTCTCGACCGATCTCGTGCAGCATCTGGCGCGAGGTGCGCACCAGCTTGTTGATCGTCTCGATCATGTGCACCGGGATACGGATGGTGCGCGCCTGATCGGCGATCGAGCGGGTGATTGCCTGGCGGATCCACCAGGTAGCGTAGGTGGAGAACTTGTAGCCACGACGGTATTCGAATTTATCGACCGCCTTCATCAGGCCGATATTGCCTTCCTGGATCAGATCCAGGAACTGCAGGCCGCGATTGGTGTATTTCTTGGCGATCGAGATCACCAGGCGCAGGTTGGCCTCGATCATCTCCTTCTTGGCGCGTGCCGAATCCCGCTCGCCGCGGCTGACGGTCATGTAGACCCGACGGAATTCGCCGATCGGCAGGCCGGCGTCGTTGGCAACGTGCGCCACCTGGCTGCGCAGCCCGAGGATATCGCCGACATGCTTGCCGGCGAAAATCTTCCAGCCTTTTGCCGGTGACAGCGCCACCCGTTCCAGCCAGTTCGGATCTAGCTCGTGGCCGCGGTACTGCTTCAGGAAATCCTCGCGGTTGACCTTGCAGGCCTCCGCCATGCGCAGAAGCTGGCCCTCCAGCGTGTTCAGCCGCTGATTGAGCTGCTTGAGCTGGGTGACCAGTTCCTCGATGCGGTTGTTGTGCAGCCGCACCTGCTCGACCTTGCTGACCAGCTCCTCGCGGGCGCGCTCGTAGGACTTTTCGGAGCGGGTGGTGACCTCTTCGCCGCTGGTCATGGTCTCCAGCCGGCGGGACTGCATCTTGTGCAGTTTCTTGTAGAGCGCCTCGACCTCTTCGAAGGTCGCCAGCACCTCGGGCTTCAGCTTCTCCTCAAGCGCGGAGAGCGACATGCCGGGCCCCTCACCCTCATCGTCGTCATCATCGCCGGTGTCGAACGCGGCCCCGGTCGGCGAGGGTGGTGGAGCGGTCGGCGGGGCGGCGGCGACGGCACCGTCGGCGGGCGGCGCCCCGGCGCCCTGGGTCGCTTCCAGATCGACGATGTCGCGCAGCAGCATCCGCCCGGCCTTGAGCTGGTCATGCCAGGAGATGATCGCCTTGAATGTCAGCGGGCTCTCGCACAGCCCGCCGATCATCATGTCGCGGCCGGCCTCGATGCGCTTGGCGATGGCGATCTCGCCTTCGCGCGACAGCAGCTCAACGCTGCCCATCTCGCGCAGGTACATGCGCACCGGGTCGTCGGTACGCCCGAGGCTCGCCTCGTCGACATTGCCGGGCTGTTCCTCTTCCTCGGCGTCCTCGGCCTTCTCGGGTTTGGCGATGGGGGCTTCGCCGTCCTCGGTTTCCTCGCTCTCGACGACCTGGATGCCCAATTCGGAGAAATTGGCCATCACGTCCTCGATCTGCTCCGAGGAGTTCTGGTCGGGCGGCAGGATGGCGTTCAGCTCGTCAAACGTGATGTAGCCGCGCTCCTTGCCTTTGGCGACCAGGCGCTTGACCGCAGCGGTCTGCACGTCGAGCAGCGTGGTTTCAACATCCTGTTCAGCCGTCGCGGTGTCTGTCGCCACAGCGGGTTTTGTCGCCATTCGATGGCCACTCCTCAAACGTCTGGGCGTGTCTCCCGCCCCGTGGTCATGTCCGTGTCAGGCGGCCAGATCGATCCCGTCCGGCTCGCCGCTCAATACCTTGCGCAACGCCTCGGCCATCGCGACCAGGCGCCGCTCCGTCTGTTGGTTCAGATCCCGGGAACACTCGGCGCGTGCAAATTCGACTTCTTCGCGCAGCCGATCCAAGTTCAGAAACCCGAATATATGCCACCAACCCGCCTCGGCCTCGGCCGGCATCACATTGGAGCTGGCACAGGAAGGCAGCGGCACAGGAACCGCCGCCAGCGTCTGTTGAGCCTCCGCTGCCATACCGGACACCTTGAGGTGGGACATCAGTGCTTCCGAGTCAAGCACGTCGGCCGCATGCGCCGCCTCATGCGCCCAGGCCAGCAACGCATGGCGCACCCGATCAAGCGGTGGCAGTAGCGCGAGCGCCGCATAGGCGTGTTCCACGTCGTGCAACAGGTTCGGGTGGCGCAACAGAATGGCGGTCAGGACCCGCATGCGCTCTGCAACAGTACGGCCGGCGTTGGGAACCATACGCGGTGCGGTGCGGGTGGCGCCCGGTCGCTGCTGACCGGGCCGGTGCTGGCCAAATTTTTGTTCCCCTGGTCTTTGTTCCGCTGGTCTTTGTTCGCCTGGGCGCCACTGGTTGGGGCGCCATTGGCCGGGGCGTCCCGCCCGAAAGCGCTCGAGCAAGGCCGCGCGGTACTCGTCGGACAGCGCGCGGTCCGGAATGCGCCGTGCTGCCGTCTCCAGCCGGGTGCGGAAAGCGGCGCGCTGCTCGGGCGTTCGCTCGCCACCGGCCTCACGCAGCAGATCATAAAGCGCGTCGGCCAGCGGGCGCGCGGCGTCGAGCACTGCCTGGAAGGCTGCGTTGCCCTGCCGGCGCACCAGCGTGTCGGGGTCCTCACCCTCGGGCAGCGCTGCGATGCGCAGCGTGCGGTACGGCGCCAGCAGCGGCAGGGCCAGATCGGCGCTGCGGGCAGCGGCGCGAGCCCCGGCAGCATCGCCGTCGAAACACAGCACCGGTGTCGGGGTCAGGCGCCAGAGTTCCTCAAGCTGCTCTTCGGTGAGCGCGGTGCCCAGCGGAGCCACCGCGCCGGCGAACCCCGCCTGGTGCAGCGCGATCACGTCCATATAGCCCTCGACCACCATGATGGTGGCGCCTCGGGCAGCACGGGCAAGGTCCAGCGCGTAGAGGTTGCGCCGCTTGGAGAACAGAGTGGTTTCGGGCCCGTTCAGGTATTTCGGCTGGCCGTCGCCCAGGGTGCGGCCGCCGAAGCTGATCACCCTGCCGCGGCGGTCGCGGATGGGGAACGTTACCCGGTTGAAGAACAATTCACTGATGCGCCCGCCATCCTCGCCGCCGCGCAACAGCCCGGCTTCGAATAGCAGGTCCTGCTCGATGCCTTCCCGTTTCAGTTCGGCGATCAGCCCGCCGCGGCCCTCGCCCGACCAGCCGAGGGCGAAATGGCGGATCGTCTCGTCGGTCAGGCCGCGGCCGCACAGGTAGTCCAGCGCCGCGCGGCCCTCCGGGAGGTGCAGGCGGCGCTGATAGGCGGTGTTCGCCGCGTCGAGCACCGAGGTCAGGTCGTGGCGCTTGCGCTCGGCCTCGGCTGCCTCGGGCGAGGGTTTTGGGACTTCCAGCCCGGCTTCGGAGGCGAGTTGTTCCACCGCCTCCATGAAGGCGGCGCCCTGGCTTTGCATGACGAAGCCGATCGCGTCGCCATGCGCGCCGCAGCCGAAGCAATGGTAGTGATCGTCGTAGACGTAGAAGCTGGGCGTCTTCTCGCCGTGGAACGGGCAACAGCCCTTCCATTGGCGGCCGGAGCGGGCGAGGCGCACCCGGCGCCCTATCACCGCCGGAAGCGGGGTGCGGGCGCGTAGCTCGTCCAGAAAGTGTGGGGGCAGCGCCATCGGTTCCCCCGGATCAGGCGTCCGGGGACTGGCTAAGCCGCGCCTTCACCAGCGGGCCGGCCTTGGCCATGTCGAGCGTGGCGGCGTGCTGCGCACGGAGCGCGGCCATCACCTTGCCCATGTCTTTGATGGTGACGGCGCCAGTTGCCGCGATCGCCACAGCGATGGCTGAGTCCATGCCGGCCTCATCCATTTGCTGCGGCAGGAAGCTTTCGATCACGGCGATTTCGGCTTCCTCCTTGTCCACCAGATCCTGGCGGTTGCCCTGGCGATACAGATCCACGGACTCGCGGCGTGACTTTACCATGCCGCGCAGCATCGCCAGCACTTCCTCGTCGGGCACCTTGTCGATGCCCTTCGGGCGGGCGGCGATGTCGATGTCCTTCAGCTTCGCCATAATCATGCGCAGCGTCGAGGTGCGCGCGGCAGTGCCGGCCTTCATCGAGGTCTTAAGCTGGTCGGGAAACTGATCGCGCAATGCCATGGCGTGCTCCTGAAAAAAAGTCCCCCTACTCTATGCGAGGACGCGCCGCGATGGGCGATGCGTCATGGTCGGCGCGGATTTAATCGATGGCTATGGTCCGCGGATCTGGATCAGGTCCCGGCGTCGGCAAATGCAGATGATGACAGGGACCGCGTCGTAACGCGCCCGGAGCCGCCGTTGGCTCCCGCTACTTTGTCCCGAAGAACCGGTCACCCGCATCGCCCAGCCCGGGGCGAATGTAGCCGAGGCTATCCAACCCGCGATCCACCGCCGCGGTGAACACCTTCACGTCGGGATGTGCCCCGGCAAGCGCTCGAAGCCCCTCCGGCGCCGCCAGCAGGCAGGCGAAGCGCAGGTCCGTCACCCCGGCCTGTTTCAGCCGGGTGATTGCCGCCGCCGCCGAGTTGCCGGTTGCCAGCATCGGATCGACCACGATCACCAGCCGCTCCGCCACGTCCACCGGCAGTTTCAGGTAATATTCCACCGCCTGCAGCGTTGCCGGGTCGCGATACAGGCCGACATGCCCAACCCGTGCCGAGGGGATCAGGTCCAGCACTCCCTCCAGGATGCCGCTGCCGGCGCGCAGTATGGACACCACGCACAGCTTCTTGCCGGCCAGGCGGGGTGCCTCCATTGCCTCGAGCGGCGTTTCGATGTGGACCGTGGTCAGCTTCAGGTCGCGCGTGAGCTCGTAGCCCATCAGCAGGCTGATCTCGCGCGCCAGCCGACGGAATTCGCCGGTGGAGGTGCTGCGGTCGCGCAACAGCGTCAGCTTGTGCTGCATCAAGGGGTGGTCCAGCACCGTGACGTTCGGATGGTCGGTCACCTGTGCGGTTCGGCGATCATACCGGCGGCGGCTGCCAGTCGATCGGGGTGTCGTGGTCAGGATGCTGGCGGCTGCTGACGTCGCGCGTCGCCGCGCCAGATTCCGATGTCTGTTTGTCCGGCAGCTTGCCGGGCACCAGGTCGGCGATCCACGGCAGCCGGCTTTCGGCACCGAAATTCAGCTTGGGTGGCGCCAGTTCCGGGTGGTCCAGGCTGCCGATCGTCACCTCCATATGGACCGCGTCGACGAATCGGAAGGTCAGCGGGGTGCCGCAGGCGGCGCAGAAATCCCGCCAGGCGGCCGGGGAGCTGCGGAACGACGCCGGCTCGCCGCGGGTCCACACCAGATCGGCCTTGTCGACCTTGGCCAGTGCGGCGAACAGCCCGCCGGTGGCCTTCTGGCACATCCGGCAGTGGCAGACGCTGCCCTCCGGCGCAGCATACGTTGCATACCGCACTGCCCCGCACTGACAGCCTCCGGTGGCGACCACTTGGCGTTCGATTTCATCCATCGGGCGCGTTCTCCCTCGGTAAAAAACTTCCCATCCGGCGATGGGGGTTGTTGTAGGAAATTTCTTCCCATAGATACGTCTCATGCCGACGACCGTGGACCTTATCATCGATCGCCTCGGAGGCGCCGACGCAGCCGCCCGCCTGACCGGCGTGGGAACCGAGGCGGTGCGCAAATGGCGCCAGGCTGGCGCCATCCCGTCCCGCCACTGGCCCGCCGTGATCGCCGCCACCGGCCTGACGCTTGCCGACCTGTCCGACGCGCCAGCACTGCGAGTGCCAGCCCCGCGAGTGAGTGTGACAATGCCTGAAAGCGTGGACACGGCTCAAGCAGCAGTTCACCCCGGCGCAACCGCGGTCCTGGTGCTGGCCGACGGCGCGGTGTTCTGGGGTCGCGGCTTCGGCGCCCACACGGCTGGGGGCGCTCCGGTCGGCGAGGTCTGCTTCAACACTGGTATGACCGGGTATCAGGAGACGCTGACCGACCCGTCTTATGCCGGGCAGATCATCACCTTCACTTTCCCCCATATCGGCAACGTTGGCACCAATGGCGAGGACATCGAGGCCACTTCGATTGCCGCGCGTGGGCTGGTGGTGAAGCAGGACGTCACCGAGCCGGCCAATTGGCGCGCGACACAGCACCTGGATGCCTGGCTGCGCGCACGGGGGGTGGCGGGGCTGGGCGGGGTGGACACGCGGGCGCTGACCGTGCGGATCCGCGACTGTGGCGCGCCGAGCGGTGTGCTGGCGTTTCCGGCGGATGGGCGGTTCGATCTGGGCGTGTTGCGGGAACAGGCCGCGGCTTGGCCAGGGTTGGAGGGAATGGACCTCGCGAAGGAGGTCACCTGTCGGCAGATGTACGAGTGGGACGAGACGCGCTGGGCCTGGCCGGAGGGGTATGGGCGGCAGACCACGCCGAAGCATCACGTCGTCGCGGTGGATTACGGGGCGAAGCGCAACATCCTGCGTTGCCTGGCGGCCGCCGGGTGCAGGGTGACGGTGGTGCCGGCGACCGCGTCGAGCGAGGACATTCTGCGGCACGCGCCAGATGGCGTGTTCCTGTCGAACGGGCCGGGCGATCCCGCGGCGACCGGGGAGTACGCAGTGCCGGCAATCCGCGGGGTGATGGAGGCGGGTGTGCCGCTGTTCGGTATCTGCCTGGGGCATCAGTTGCTGGGTCTGGCGCTGGGGGCGAAGACCTACAAGATGGCGCGCGGACATCGCGGCGCGAACCAGCCGGTGAAGGACCTGACCACTGGCAAGGTGGAAATTACCAGTCAGAATCACGGTTTTGCCGTCGATCCGGCGACGCTGCCGCTGACCGCGCAGGTGACGCATGTCAGCCTGTTCGACGGCTCGAACGAGGGGCTGGCCTGCACCGATCGTCCGGCGTTCAGCGTGCAGTACCATCCGGAGGCTAGCCCTGGGCCGAACGACAGTCATTACCTGTTCAAGCGTTTCGTCGGAATGATTGAGCGGCGGACGTGAGATGGGCGCTATTGCCCTGCTGCTGACCACCGCGTTCCAGCACGTAATTAGCCAGCCGAACATCGAAGCTGGGTACGAGCGATTTGCCGCGTTGACCGATGGCGCGGTCGATGAAGCCGCGTTTCGCGACGCGTTCGCGGCTTGCCTGCATGACCGGTTGATCCGCGAGCCGATCCGCCTGCCGGAGGGTGCGCTGCAATGCCATTGGCATTTGGAGTTGACTCCTAAGGGTGTCGCTGCCGCGCGTGCTCTATTGGGTGGAGCTGCATGACTGTGCACGGCTTTTCGAGTGTGGTTATGGCCGCGCGCCGCCCTCAAGCCCTCGCGCTACGCGCGACCCCTGCGGGGCTGCCGGGCTTCACCGCGGCACACGGCCATAACCGGTCGCAATGATGCCTTGTATGGCGCGATGTGTTTGTCGTTCGCGCCGGAGCAAAACACCATGTGTGAAAGTTGGTGGCTGAATGCCCAAACGCACTGATATCCACTCCGTCCTGATCATCGGTGCCGGACCGATCGTCATCGGCCAGGCCTGCGAATTCGACTACTCCGGCGCGCAAGCCTGCAAGGCCCTCAAGGCCGAGGGCTACCGCGTTATCCTGGTGAACTCCAACCCCGCCACCATCATGACCGATCCCGGCCTGGCGGATGCCACCTACATCGAACCCATCACCACCGAGATCGTCGAGCGCATCATCGCGCGCGAACGCCCCGACGCGCTGCTGCCGACCATGGGCGGGCAAACCGCTCTGAACACTGCAATGCAACTCGCCAAGGCCGGCATCCTGGAAAAGTACAACGTGGAACTGATCGGCGCCCGCGCCGAGGTGATCGACCGCGCCGAGGACCGGCTGAAATTCCGCGACGCCATGGCCGCCATCGGCATCGAATCGCCAAAAAGCGTCATCGCCCATTCGCTGGGGGAAGCCCGCGCCGCGCTCGGCACCGTCGGCCTGCCCGCGGTCATCCGCCCCAGCTTCACCCTCGGCGGCACCGGCGGCGGCATCGCCTACAACCGGGAGGAATTCGAACAGATCGTCACCGGCGGCCTGGATGCGTCGCCCACCGCCGAGGTGCTGATCGAGGAATCGGTGCTCGGCTGGAAGGAATTCGAGATGGAGGTGGTCCGCGACCACGCGGACAACTGCATCATCGTCTGCTCGATCGAGAACGTCGATCCGATGGGCATCCACACCGGCGACAGCGTTACCGTCGCGCCGGCGCTGACCTTGACCGACAAGGAATATCAGCGGATGCGCGACGCCTCGATCGCCTGCCTGCGCGCGATCGGCGTCGATACCGGCGGATCGAACGTGCAGTTCGCGGTCAATCCGGTCGACGGACGGATAGTCATTATCGAAATGAACCCGCGTGTATCACGGTCATCAGCACTTGCGTCAAAAGCCACCGGCTTCCCAATCGCCAAAGTCGCCGCCAAGCTCGCGGTCGGCTACACGCTGGACGAGTTGGAAAACGATATTACCCGCGTCACGCCGGCCAGCTTCGAGCCCACCATCGACTACGTCGTGGTGAAAATCCCCCGTTTCACCTTCGAGAAATTTCCCGGCACCCCGGCGCTGCTCACCACCAGCATGAAGTCGGTTGGTGAGGCCATGTCGATCGGCCGCAGCTTCGCCGAGGCACTCCAGAAAGGCCTGCGCAGCATGGAGACCGGATTGTCCGGCCTCGACGAGGTCGAACCGCCCGGCGACGGCGGCGCCGATGCCTTCCGCGCCGCACTGTCCGAACCGCGCCCCGATCGGCTGCTGATGGCCGCGCAGGCGTTGCGCGCCGGCCTGTCGGTGGAAGACATCCACGACGCCAGCAAGTTCGACCCGTGGTTCATCCGCGAGCTGTCGCGCATCGTCGATGCCGAGCGCCTGGTCGCCGCCGCCGGCCTGCCGCACGACGCTGGACGGTTGCGCCGGCTCAAGGCGCTCGGCTTCTCCGATCATCGCCTGGCGCAACTTACCGGCCGCACCGAAGCCAACGTCGCCGCCCAGCGGCACAAGCTTGGCGTGCTGCCGGTCTACAAGCGGATCGATACCTGCGCGGCCGAGTTCGCCTCCGCCACACCCTACATGTATTCCACCTACGAAGGCGGCTTCGGCACCCCGGCCTGCGAGGCGGACCCGACCGATCGGCAGAAAATCATCATTCTGGGCGGTGGCCCGAACCGCATCGGCCAGGGCATCGAGTTCGACTATTGCTGCGTCCATGCCGCCTACGCGCTGAGGGAGGCCGGGTTCGAGACCATCATGGTCAACTGCAACCCGGAAACTGTCTCCACCGACTACGACACCTCCGACCGGCTGTATTTCGAGCCGCTGACCAGTGAGGACGTGATTGCCGTCATCCGTCGCGAGCAGCAGAACGGCACCCTGCTCGGCTGTATCGTGCAATACGGCGGACAAACCCCCCTGAAGCTTTCGCAGGCGCTGGCGCGGGAGGGAATCCCCATCCTGGGCACCAGCGCCGATGCGATCGACATCGCCGAGGACCGCGAACGGTTCCAGCACCTGCTGCGTCGCCTCGGCCTGCGCCAGCCGGAGAACGGCGTTGCCCGCTCGGCCGAGGAGGCCGAGGCGGTGACCGAGCGCATCGGCTATCCCGTGGTGATCCGTCCGAGCTACGTGCTCGGCGGCCGCGCCATGGAGATCGTACACGACCGCGCCGGTCTGCACCGCTACATGCGCGAGGCGGTGCGCGTCTCCGGCGACACACCGATTTTGATCGATCGTTACTTGAACGATGCGATCGAGGTTGACGTCGATTGTATCGCCGACGCCGATAGCGTCTATGTCGCCGGCGTGATGGAACACATCGAGGAAGCCGGCATCCACTCCGGCGATTCTGCCTGCGCGCTGCCGCCCTACACCCTGTCCCCCGCGATGGTCACCGAACTGAAGGCCGAGACCGAGGCGATGGCCAAGGCGCTCGGCGTGGTCGGCCTGATGAACGTGCAGTACGCCATCCAGGACGACGTGGTTTTCGTGCTGGAGGTGAACCCGCGCGCCGCTCGCACCGTGCCTTTCGTTGCCAAGGCAACGGGCGTGCCGGTGGCGAAGATCGGCGCCCGGGTGATGGCCGGCGCCCGCCTGGCCGACTTCCAGCTCGATGACCTGTCCGTCGCCGCGCATGTCGCGGTGAAGGAGGCGGTGTTCCCGTTCGCCCGCTTCCCCAACGTGGACACCATCCTGGGACCGGAAATGAAATCCACCGGTGAAGTGATGGGCATCGATTCCAGCTTCGAGCGCGCCTTCGCAAAGTCGCAGATCGGCGCCGGCGTGATCCTGCCGGAAACCGGGACGGTTTTCCTGTCGATCCGCGACGCCGACAAGAAAGGCATCGCCGCGTTGGCCCGCCGGCTGACCGAAATGGGCTTCGCAATCCTCGCCACCCGTGGCACCGCGGGGCGCATTCGCGATGCCGGATTGCCGGTCAAGGTGGTCAACAAGGTGCTGGAGGGTCGGCCGCACTGCGTCGATGCAATCCGCTCCGGTGAGATCCAATTGGTGATCAACACTGCTTCGGGCGCGCAATCGATCGCGGACAGTTTCGCCATTCGCCGCAGCGCCCTGACCCGTGGCGTGCCGCACTACACCACCATGGCGGGCGCGCGCGCGGCGGTCCACGCCATCGCCGCGCTGAAATCGGGAGCGCTTGAAGTCGCGCCCCTCCAGTCCTACTTTCGCGGATCGTTCTGAGCGTTCCGTCACGGCCGGGCACGGCCCCGTCGTGACGGGGGCGTTTGCGTGCTCGCCCGATCGCAACGGCGCGTGTGACCAAAACGAAGGACCAAAACGTGCAGAAGTTTCCGATGACCGCCCCGGGGTTGCAGCGGCTGGAAGTTGAGCTGCGCCAGCTCAAGTCGGAAGAGCGTCCGTCGATCATCCGCCAGATCGCCGAGGCGCGCAGCCATGGTGACCTGTCGGAAAACGCCGAATACCATGCCGCGCGCGAACGGCAATCGTTCATCGAGGGCCGCATCGCGGAGTTGGAGGAGATTGTCTCCGCGGTCGAGGTGATCGACCCGTCCAGCCTGTCCGGCGAGCACGTCAAGTTTGGCGCGCATGTCCGGCTGATCGACGAGGAGACGGAAAAGGAAGCCACCTACCAGATCGTCGGCGTGCACGAGGCGGACATCAAGATCGGCCGGTTGTCGGTGTCTTCACCGCTGGCGAAGGCGCTGATTGGCAAGACGATCGGCGACACGGTGTCGGTGCCCGCGCCGGGCGGTGATCGGTCCTACGAGATTCTTGGGGTCAAGTTCATCTGACGCCGCTTGCCTGACCCTGTTCATCCGACCTTTGGACGGGAGGCCTCGCGATGATTGCGCTGGCGGATGTCGAGGCGGCGGCCGCGCGAATCGCCGGCCGCGTGCTGTGCACGCCGGCGGTGCCGTCGGACGCCGTCAGCCGCGCCACCGGTATCGACACCATCCTGAAGCTCGACAATCTGCAGGTCGTCGGGGCGTTCAAGGAACGCGGCGCGGCCAACCGCCTGGCGCTGCTGAGCGAGGGCGAGCGGGGGCGCGGGGTGATCGCGATGTCGGCCGGCAATCATGCCCAGGCGGTGGCACGGCATGCGCACCTGTTGGGCATTGCCGCGACCATCGTGATGCCGAGCTACACCCCCGCCACCAAGATCACACGCACCGCGGCATGGGGCGCCGAGGTGGTGTTGCATGGCGATACGCTGGCGGAATCCGCGGCGCACGCCGCGCACCTCGCCGAGATCAAGCAGCTGGTGTTCATCCACCCCTATAACGATCCGGCGGTGATCGCGGGCCAGGGAACCCTGGCGCTGGAGTTGCTGGCCGACGCGCCCGATCTCGACGCGCTGGTGATCCCGGTCGGCGGCGGTGGGCTGCTCGCGGGTTGCCTGGTGGCGGCGACGGCGCTGAAGCCAAGTATCGCGGTGTTCGGTGTCGAGGTCGAGGCCTATGCCGCGATGGCCCAGCGCATCGCCGGGCGCGCCGTGTCGGTCGGCGGGCCGACTATCGCCGAGGGCATTGCGGTACGCGATATCGGCGAGGTGCCACTGGAGATCGTGCGGCGGCGGGTCACCGACGTGCTGGTGGTGCCCGAGCGCGCCGTGGAGGAGGCGATCGGGCTGCTCGCCGAGGGGGCCAAGACGGTGGCCGAAGGCGCTGGGGCAGTCGGGGTGGCGGCGCTGCTGACGTTGCCGGATCGGTTCAAGGGCAAGCAAGTCGGGGTGGCGATCACCGGCGGCAACATTGATGCGCGCATCCTGTCGAATGTGCTGCTGCGCAATTTGTTGCGCGACGGGCGGCTGCTGCGGCTGCATCTGCAGATTCCCGATCGGCCCGGCGTGCTGGCTGACATCGCCGGCAAGATTGGCGAGCGGGGCGGCAACATCATCGAGGTTTCCCATCAGCGGCTGTTCGCGGCGGCATCAGTGCAGGCGGCCGAACTGGAGGTGATGGTGGAGGCTCGCGATTCCACACATGCTGACACGATCGTTGCGGCGCTGGAGGGTAGTTACGTGGTGCGGCGGATTTGAGCCTTTGCTTGCCTTTCTCTTGAGGGAAGGGGGTGCGGTGGTGCCAGTATTGCGCCGACGCCTTGTACCTGTGCCAACTCCCCCCCCACCGCCCCCTCAAGGGGAGGGGGAGCAATGCGGCGCGGTCTCCCTCCCTTCCTCCGTCGTCCGTTCCGGCGTTTGATACCGGCAGGTAATCGCGGAGGTGGACTGACATGCCTGACGTGGCCGAGTTCACCAACAAGCGCGTCGTCATCACCGGCGGCGCCGGTGGCATCGGGGTGGAGACCGCACGCACCTTTCTGGAACATGGCGCGCATGTGCTGCTGGTCGATGTTGATGCGGAACGCCTGGCCGCGGCGCGCGAGGCGTTAGGCGAGATTCGGGTATTCACGCTCGTTTCGGATTTGGCCACCCCAGCGGCGTGTGTCGAGGTTATCGAGGGTGCCAAACCGGTCTACGCACTGGTGCACTTGGCGGGTGTGTTCGAGCGCGACCCGTTGCTGTCCGATGAGCACGGAGTGTGGGACCGCGCGATTGCGGCCAACCTGACCAACGCATACGATATGGCGGTCGCTTTTCGCACCCGCGCCGACCCGCGCGAGGCGTCGCGCATCGTGTTCGCGAGCTCAGTTGCCTATCGCCGCGGCAGCGCAGATCGCGCGGCGTATGCGGCGGCCAAGGGCGGTATCGTGGGCCTGACCCGCTCGCTGTCGCGCAAATACGCACCCGACATCCTGGTGAACGCGGTCGCGCCCGGTTTGATCGTCACCCGCATGTCCGAACCGATCGTCGCGGAACGCGGTGACGCCTACCGTAACGAAATCCCGCTCCGCCGTTTCGGCCAGCCGGCCGAGGTGGCCTCAGTGATCCGGTTTTTGTGTTCCCGGGACGCGTCCTACATCACCGGCCAGACGATCACGATCGACGGAGGCATCACGAACGCCTGATACCGATACGGATGTAGGGGCGGAAAAAGCGCAGCGCATTCCGCCGCTCGCGCGCTCGTCGCCTGTGTTGGTGAGATCCAAGTATGGCGGAATGCGCGACGCTTTTCCGCCCTACGTTGCTATCGCTCCAGGATCTCCGAAAGCGTTCGGACGTAGTGTTCGCGGCCATTTTCGGCTGCCAGCCGTGCCAGCGCGTTGTCGCGCAACGTCTGCCACAGCGCCGGGTCGCGATACGACGTGACGACGTGGCGCGCGAACTGCGCCGGGTCGGTACTGTCGCCGGCCAAGAGCTCCGTGCCATTCTCCCAGCCGGTCTGTTGGCGCAACAACTCCGCGGCGACCACCGGCAGACCAAACGACGCGGCCTCGTAGACCTTGTAATACTAGACGCCGAAAAGAACGACTCTTCTCGTCATGGCCGGCGCAGGCC
Source organism: Acetobacteraceae bacterium (assembly GCA_035696165.1). Lineage (GTDB taxonomy): Bacteria > Pseudomonadota > Alphaproteobacteria > Acetobacterales > Acetobacteraceae > Palsa-883. The sequence continues at coordinate 16,680 of DASRQX010000025.1, forward strand.
GGCCATGACGAGAAGAGTCGTTCTTTTCGCCGCCGAGTATAATTTTCCACCGGCACGACCGACCCGCCCTGAATGAAACAAGTTGGCGGAATTCGGTCCGGTCAGGAGAAAATCTTTCTTGCTTCTGTTTAGGCGAGCCGGCCGCATACCTTGTGGGGGCGATGAACACCCGATGGGTGTTGTACAGCGGCTCGGCCTGCGGCACGGCACCGCGCAGGGTGATGCGCGGATGATGGCGGAACCGAGCGAGCGAGACGTCGGCACCAGTGTAGCCGACGATGCTCAGGCGCGTCTCCCAGCCCAGTTCCCGTTCGATCAAGGGTAGCACTTCGTCGACGAACCAAACCAGGCTGTCGTAGTTGGGGCTGTCGACCTCGTGGATCGCACCGACGAACAACAGGCCGGATCGTTCCGCAAACGGACGCGGTGTCAGGTTCAGGTCGCGGATGTGGCCGACGACCTTGACGTCGGAGAAGCCGAGGGTGCGAAGGGTCGTCGCGTCCTGCTCGGTGACCACCGTGACGTTCTGACAGTGATGCGCGTTGGCGAATTCCTTCAGGATGGCAGCGTCAAGATCGAATGCCTCCGTCTGTTCGGACGGGCGATGATGCATTGCCTCGCGCTGCGCGGCGATCGCCTCGGTGTCCAGAACCACGCGCAGCGGTCGTCCGGTCCCGGTCGTTACGTGCTTAAGCCGGGGCAGAATGCGATCGAGATTATGCGTGCGGGCCACCCAGATCAGGTCGTAGTAGCCCTGCCGCTCCTGGAACAGGGCATCAAGGTCGGCCAGCGAACGGTCATGCATCACCTCGACCATATCCGGCATGTCAGGGTAGACCGCTGCCAGGTCGAAGTTGCCGCGGTTGATCGGGAACACCGTGACAAATAGGCCCATCGACGCCAGCACATGGATCAGATCGTTGGAGCGCCCGAAGCCCGAGCCGATCATGCGCAACGGCACCAGATCCTCGATGACCAGCACACGCTGCTGGTCGGTGTCCAGCGCACGAGCAAAGACCTCGACCTTCGGGTCGGCCAGATAGCGGAAGCGCAACTGGTTGATGTGCTTGCGGAAGAAGGCATCTCGCTCGTCGGCGGCGTGGACTTCCGATTCGGCCACGCCGAGCTGGCGGATCACCACGTTCGGGTCGTACAGCACGCGATAGCCGGCTGTCGCAATGCGGGCGCACAGGTCAGCGTCGGCGTAGTCCGGATGGGTGAACCGAATGGCGAACCCTTCCAGCTCCTGCAAGATCGCGGTGCGCGCCAGCAGAAAGGCGCTGGAGCAGAAATCCACAACGCGCACGAAATTCGCCTTGGGTGCCATTGCCGGCAGGTCATCCATGTAGTCGAGCAGTCCGCCATCGCGCCAAACAATACCGCCGGCGGTGCGCAACTGCCCGTTCGGCCCGACCAGCCTGCCGCCAACCGCGCCGATGCGCGGATCGCCGCCCAACCGTTCGAGCGCGGCTGCGACGGCGCCGTGCGCGACCTCGGTGTCACTGCCGAGCAGCAAGACCGCCGGCGCGGTGACAGCGGCGAACGTGGCATTGCGTGCCGCGGCGGGGTTCACCTGCAAGTCGAAGCGGATCAGCTTCGTGCCACGTACGTAGCGGTGGATATGCCGTGTCTCCTCGAGGGAACCAGGGTCGATCAGGATCAACTCGATGTCGCCAGGCGTGCGATCGCGCAACGCTGCAAGCGATTGCAGTGCGAGCGCAAACTCGTCGTGGAGCAGCATGACAACCGATAGCACTGGCGATCCGGCGCAGGTGAAGTCGAGGCCACGACGCGCCAACACGGAGAGCGGGACGCTGGCGCGGGCGCGGCACAAGGTCACGCTTGTGTCTTCCTGCGTGGCCCGATTTGACGCCGGGGCGCCGGCCAGCCCTGCCGCGAGGCCGATGGCGAGGTAATGGGTGAAAGCATCCCGCGCGCGCCTGGCCGCGAGATCGGCGTGAACCTCGGCGTTGTTCGCGACATACCATTTCAGATCGAGACGCGGGCTGGCCGCGCGCAGTTCGGCGGCACCGTTCGCCAGGAAGTGCTGATATCCGCAGCGGAGATGTCCGGCCGCCACCGCGTCGGCGATATCCGGATAGGCGGACAGATAGGCCCGCTCGGAGATTGCCGGCAAAGGGTCGAACGCGGCGGGCGTTGCATTGGTCAGGTAGTGGTGCAGCGCGCTGCGGTACTATCCCGCGGCGATCGCATCGGTAACTTCGCGATAGGTCGCCCGATACCAATCGGGATCGAAATAGAGCGTGGTGCGGCACTCCGGTTGCCCCATCTCCTGACGTTGGGCCGACTCCTGACGCTGACCGGCCTGCTGGCGCAGATAGGCAATGAAAAACCCTTCCGTCGGGTTGGTTGCGGCCTCCGCATCCGGGAGATGGGCGCGATAGATTGCAGGATCGAAGAACAGGCTGCCGGCGCGGCCTTCGCGATCGCCATGCCGCAGATAGTGAGCGTAACCATTGGCCAGGCGCTGCGTCGCCAGCACGTCATCGGACAGATCGGGATAGCAAGCGCGATAGCCTGGTTCGTCAAACAACCAATGCGGCGAGCGTTCGCTGAAACCGTTGCGGCAATACTGGTCGTATCCGAACTCAACCCGTCCCTCGGCGATCGCCGTGACGACGTCCGGGTAGGCAGAGCGGTACCAGGCTTCGTCGAAAAATGGATTTGGCAAATGGCCGGCGCGCTGCCCAATGTCCAAATAATAGCCCAACACACTGCCAAAGCTGGCGTCTGTCAGATGCTCACGTGCGTCTGGATACGTCGCCAAGTACCAGTCCGGGTAGAATGTCGCCCAGGGCGGCCCGACGCGTCTGTGCGCGCAGCAGATCGCGCGCGGTGCCGCCGTTCGGGGCGGCCAGCGGGTCACCAGAAGATGTGTTCTCAACGCCGCTCAGCGCGTCAGGGTCCAGATCAGCGGCCACGGCGCACTACATTCGGCGGCGCTCATGCAGCACAACGCCGCTGGCGGCAAGTTCGGCAATCTGCTCCGGGGAGTAGCCGTGCTGCGCCAAAATCTCCGCACCATGCGCGCCGAACCTGGGCGGCACGGCCCGCGTGCCGCCGGGAGTGCGGGACAGCTTGATCGGCGTGCCGAGGCCGCGGTACCAATCCAACTCGGTGACCATCTCGCGGTGCGCGGTGTGCGGCGCGGCGGTGGATTGATCGACCGGCAGAACCGGGCCGGCCGGCACGCCACCGCGGATCAGCTTCAGTGCCAGCTCCTTGCCGTCCTGCCCGGCGAACGCGGCGGCAAGCTGTTCGCTGAGGGCGTCGCGGTTGCTGTTGCGCTCGGCGTTGCTGGCGAAGCGCGGATCATCGGCCAACTCCGGTCGGCCGATGATCTCGCACAGCTTGCGGAACTGCCCGTTGTTGCCCGACGCGATGAAGATCTCGCAGGTCCGCGTTGGGAACTTGTCGTATGGCACGAGGTTGGGGTGCGGGTTGCCCGTCCCCGTCGGGCGTTTGCCGTTTAGGAAATAGTTCGCGGCCTGCGGATGCAGCAGGGCCATGCCGCAATCGTACAGCGTCATGTCGAGATACTGGCCACGACCGGAACGCGCCCGCTCCTGCAGGGCCATCAGGATGCCGATCGCCGAATAGAGGCCGGTGCCCATGTCCACCATCGCGGTGCCGAGGCGCAGCGGCCCGGTGGACGCATCGCCATTGACGCTCATCAGGCCGGTCATTGCCTGCAGGATCGCGTCATAGCCTGGCAGCCCGCCCAACGGACCATCGCCGCCGAAGCCTGAGATGCGGCAATGGATCAGTCCGGGAAATCTTGGCTCCAGATCTGCCTCATATCCCAGCCCCCACTTTTCCATCGAACCGGGCTTGAAGTTCTCGATCAGCACATCCGCACCCTCGAGCAGGCGCAGCAGCACCGCCTTGCCCTCGGGCTTGCCGATATCCAGCGCGAGCGAGCGTTTGTTGCGGTTGATGCCGATGAAATAACTGGCGTCGCCGTCGTGGAACGGCGGTCCCCAGTCGCGCACCTCGTCACCCTGCGGCGGCTCGATCTTGATCACTTCGGCGCCGTGATCCGACAGGATCATGGTGCAGTATGGGCCGCCGAGGACCCGCGTCAGGTCGATGACCTTCACCCCGGACAAGGCACCGGGCGAGCGCGCCAGGCCTTTGCCTTCGGTCGCGGGCTTGATCGTTCCGTCCATCGGCTTGTGTGCTCCATCGTGTCGCGCGTCTGGATAACACGCCCGCGTCAGGCCCAGTAGAGGCAGGGCTATTCGGTCGCGATGTTATTCCAGCGGCTTTATTCCAGCGGCTTTATTCCAGGGCGTGGACGAGTGCCTCGGCGCTGCGGCCGTTGGCGATCGTGGCGCACCGGCCGTCCCAGTGGATGCCACCGACCCGGGCGAAGGCGTGGTCGGCATCGTAGTCGTAGCAGGCGATCAGCTTGTGGCCCTTGACTGCCGCGACCACTTTGGCACGCCCCTCGGCTGGGAAATACTCGTCGCGATCGGCAATGTGCACGACCAGCGGCCTGGTGATCTTGCCCAGATCGCCGAGCAGGCCGTCGAGGCCAACACCGTAGTAGGAGACATTGATGTCGGCGTCCGACTGCTGCGCCATCATGAACGCCAGCCGTCCGCCAAGGCAGTAGCCCATCGTGCCGACCTTGCCGTTGGCGCCCGGCAGCTTGCGCGCGACGGCGACGGTCGCCCTCAGGTCGTCGATCCCCTTCGCCTGGTCGAACGCCTGGAACAGCTCGAATGCCCGTTTCCATTCCGCATCGGTCTTGTCGGTGATGTCGGTTCCCGGCTCGATGCGCCAGAACAGGTCCGGGCAGACGGCGATGAAGCCGATATCGGCCGCCCAGGCGGCGATGTCGCGCATTGCCTGGTTCACCCCGAAGATCTCCTGGACCAGCACGACGACGCCGGCCGGCGTCTTTTTCGGCTCAACTACATGCGCCGTGAAGTTGCCAGAGCCATCGGCGGCCTGGATGGTGATGCTTGCCATTGGGTGTCCTCCGGTGTGGGCGAGGTGCAGCATAGCCCAGGCGCGGCAACGAAAAAGGGGGCCTGACGGCCCCTTTGGTCGGTTCAGTTGCTCCCTACCATCCGGTGAAAGGATTGACCGCTCCCGTCAGCGCCGACCCCCGGGTCAAGCGCCCGGGGACAAGCCATAACACGGGAGCGTCTAAAGGTAATGCTCGGCCAGCGGCGCGAAGCCGTTGAAGCCCTGGCTGGCGTAGGTGGCGGTATAGGCCCCGGCGGACAGCAGCCCGACGCGGTCGCCGGTGCGCAGCGCCAGCGGCAGCCGGTAGTTAGACTTTTCATACATGATGTCAGCGCCGTCGCAGGTCGGACCGGCTATCGCCACCGGACCCAGTTCGGTGCCGTCATGCGGCGTGGTGATGCGGTACTTGATCGCCTCGCCCTCGGTTTCCGCCAGGCCGCCGAAGCGGCCAATGTCGAGATAGACCCAGCGGACTGGATCGTCCTTGTCACGCCGGCTGACCAGCACGACCTCGGCCGCGACCAGACCTGCATCGCCGACGACGGAGCGGCCGGGCTCGATCAGCATCTCGGGCAGGGCATTGCCGAAATGCCCGGTCATCGCGCGCATGATGGCGTCGCCGAAACTGTCGATCTCCGGCACCTCATCGCGGTAGCCGATAGGGAAGCCGCCACCCAGGTTTATCATGCGCAGGTTGACGCCGGCCTCGGTCAGGTTGGTAAACAGCATTGCCACTTTGCCGATCGCCACTTCATAGGCGCGGGTCGTGGTCTGCTGGCTGCCGACATGGAAAGACAGGCCGTAGGGGTCGAGGCCCAGGTCACCGGCGCGCAGCATCAGGTCCTTCGCCGCGTCCACGCTGGTGCCGAACTTGCGGGACAGCGGCCAGTCGGCACCCTCGTTCGTCACCAGAATGCGACAATAGACGCGCGCGCCCGGGGCGTTGACCGCCAGCTTCTCCAGTTCTTCGGCGGAATCGAATGCGTATAGCGTCACCCCGGCTGCGTGGGCGCGGCGGATCGCCGAAGCCTTCTTGATTGTGTTGCCGTAGCTGATCGCTTGCGGCCGCGCCCCGGCGGCCAGGCAGGCGGCGACCTCTTCGAAGCTGGCCGCGTCGAACCTGCTGGACAGTCGCACCAGCCGTTCAAGCACCGGGCGCGCCGGGTTGGCCTTCACGGCGTAGTAGACGTGCGCCAGCGGCAGCGCGCGCTGAATGGCGCGGAAGTTCGCCTCCACACGGTCGAGGTCGAGCACCAGACACGGCGTTGCCGGCTGCTGCTCAACAAGGAAGCGGGCGATCTTGGGTGTCATCGCACCATGCCCCTCTGCTGAACGCCCGCCTGAAACAGGCGACGGGCGGAGTTGACGAAACGGTCGAACGAACCAGCGACCAGAAGAACGATTGCCAGAACGCTTGACGTCGTTGCGTAACCACTAGGGCCAGAGGCACGTGCGTTGCTGCGTGGGGGGTGCAGATAGGCCCCCTCCCCCCCCTGCGCAAGGGAAAATCGCGGCCACGAGGAAATATGTCGGCGGACGCTCCCCACTGCGCGCCGAGGGGAACCGTTGGCGTTTGCAGCGGATTTTCAGGCCCGAACGTGGTGCAATAGGCGCCACGCAAAAGGGCGCCTGGGATCTGTCTGGGGTTATGCCCGCGGGGGGTCAGGATTGGAGACGGCGCCTAAGCCGATCGAGCCTGCATTGAGGCCGCCAGCCCAGCCGGCGCGCATCACGGCCGTCGTGCGGCGATGGGGTGGGGTGCTGCGTGACACGCTCGGCGCCAGCCTGTCCGACCGGGTTTCGCTGACCGCCGCCGGATGCGCATTCTACGCCACCCTGGCGCTGTTCCCGGCGATCAGCCTTCTGATCTCGATCTACGGCCTGGCCTTCAATCCCTGGAATGTCGAATTGCAATTGCAGGCGATTCGCGAGCTGCTGCCGCCGCCGGCCTTCGAACTGATCGCCGAACGGGTACATCACCTGGTAAGCCAGCCCCGTGCTCGGCTGAGCTTCGGTCTCGGGATCAGCACCCTGCTCACGTTCTGGAGCGCGGCCACCGGCACCAAGTCGGTGATTGCCGCACTGAACCTGGCGTATGGGACGACGGAGCGGCGCGGCATTGTCCGGTTCCAGCTTGAGGGGTTCGGCCTGACCCTGTCGGCGATTCTGGTCGCCGTGCTGGGTATCGCCGTGCTGGTATTCCTGCCGGCCTGGCTGCGCGTTCTAGGCGTGACCCAGTACTACACGCGGATCGCACTGCTGCACTGGATGGGCCTGGGGATGCTGGTGGGTTTCGCCACGCTGGCGATCGCGCTGCTGTATCGCTTTGGCCCGTCCCGCCACAAGCCGCCGACGCGGCGGATCGCACCGGGCGCGCTACTGGCCACTGCGTTATGGCTGACGGCTTCGGGGCTGCTGGACTTCTACATCGACCATATCGGTAGCTTCGGTGCCATGTACGGCTCGATCGGCGCTGTGGTTGGTATCATGCTGTGGTTCTACGTGTCGGTCTATGCCGTGCTGCTGGGCGCGGAGCTGAATGCACAGCTCGAGGGCGAGGCTGACCGATAGCCGAGGGCCTGGAAAGCATGACCGGGCGCTGATGCTAGAGAGTGGCTGGCGGCGATACCGGTCGCGAACGCCGGCGAGGCGCTGGCCGCCAGGGGCGAGGCGAGCCGGTGGGTCCGCCGCGGCGCGCCGGGTTCTCTTGGATTGCACAACGAGTGGGATTGTGTGCGTTCGAGCGATATATTCCGCTGGTCCATTCCTTTGGGATTAAAGGATGCCCAGGTACCTGATTCACGTTGGCCCGCATAAGACCGGCACCACGTACCTGCAGCTCAGGTTTGATGCGGCACGCAAGCGCCTGTGCGAACGAGGTGTGATTTATCCGGCCGAGTTGAGCGCGTCAAAGATGGAGCCCAGCCACCGGAGGTTGTTCCCCGACATTCGCGCATCGAACATTAGCTATTTACGTTTCGTATTCGAACAACCAGCACACAAAGATGCGGAATATGTACTGATTTCGGCGGAGGACCTGAACCATCTTGCACCGCAGGAACCTGGATCCCTACGGGAAGCAATCGATGGAGGTCCAGCTACTATCATATTCTATTGCCGCAGGTGGTCAGAGTTGCTGCCTTCGCTTTGGCAGGAGAAAGTGAAACACGGATGTGACGAGACATTTCCCGAGTTCTTCTCTGCCAACATCGCCGATCCACTCGCTTCTCCGTGATGAATTTCACCTACTCTCTCGACAAGTATGCGAGTGTGTTTGGCAAGGAAAACACCCGCGTTGTCTCATACAGCAACGTATGTGCTGACAAGCTCGATCTCGCTGAGCATTTCTTCGACGCCTTTCTTCCAGAGCACCAATCCGTGCTCGACGGTCTGCCGCCACTCGCGAGCGCGGCCGAACCAGTCGTTCGCCGCGGTGAACATCGAGGTGATACGGGTTCTTAACTCATTCCATATACAGAACGGCGGTGGGCGCAATATGGAGTTGCGCGACTGGTACATGGCGCATGCGCGAACATTTGATCTGTCGGAGCTGTTTTCGGCGATTGGATCAAATATTGCGCTATTGCGATTTTCGGACGCGTCGTCCGCGGTGGTGCGACTGCACGACGCAGTACTGGCGGCCTACGCGGGTGTCTTGGTCGACCCCGTGCGCAAAGGGTGTTTGTTCGAGGTCGGGACCTCCGAGATCCGCGTCGTCCAGCCACGATACCTTACGAACCGAGCGGCCCGGGCCGCGCTGGACAAGGTCTATGCCGCTTTTCTCCAGGCTTCCTGTCGGACATCTGGCGACCTTCCAGCAGACTGACACCTCAAGGCCCAGGAAGGCGACGCCAAAACGACACACGCCCCGGTCGTGTTGACCGGGGCGTGTTCGTGGTATCCCTATTTGTGCCGGCTATGTCCGGAGCTATTGCACCCGCCAAGTCAGTAGATGGATCCGGGAGCTGGCAATCAGGCGTCAGCACCATCGGTGTCGGGCGAGACGCTGAGCCGGCTTGCCCGACGGCGGCGTATCATGCCCATGCCAGCCAAGCCGACTCCCAGTATCGCGAGACTTGCGGGCTCCGGTACATTGGCAGCGAAGACTTCCGCTTCGAAGACGTCCTTACCGGACGACCCGGCACCCACCGCGCAAGTCGTCGGCGCCCCGGGGTTCCACAAATCACAAGGCCGCTTCCCGGGCAGGTAACTGCCACCTGAAAGAAGTCGTTCTGGTTAAGTGTACCGGTCCCCCCGGTGAAAGACGTAAGATCGAACACGAAGTCGGCGGTCGCGTCGGTGCCGCTGCCAACGGTGTCCGTAAGGCCGATCCAATACTCTGTGTCCGCGGTGAGAGTGGCGACCGTGGCCAAGTTCAAGGCTAAGGTTGAACCCTGGTTCGCTGGGCCCGCGGCGAGCGGGTCTTCGGAATCGGAGATCGAGCCACGGAGGGTCGCCCCACTGAAGGCCAGGCTTTTTCCGGTTCCGGTGAAGCTCGGGCTGCCGGCGTTGTTCGGGACAAGAAACACGTTCACGGTGCCGCCGTCCGAGGGGTTGAGGGCATTCAACTGAAGTTGCACCGCGCCAAGGGTCGTCGCAGTGCCTGAATTGAACTCGAATGCGATCGGACCGCCTCGCGGCAGGTTGCGCGGCGCTGGTCGGGATGCCGTGAGTCTGGCTGTCCTGCACCGCACCTGTCGCGCCGCACCTGTAAAGTCTGCCGACAAAACAGCGCATGAACTTTGGCCATTCCGCCCGGGTCGGATCGCTTTTCCGGGATGCCCAGCAGCGAAACCAAAGGCCGGAGGCCGGAGCCCGCAGCGACTGTCCCGCGGTTCCTGTCACAAAGGCCGCACCGATCAGCCCGTAGCAACCTCGCGACGCCGCGCCGATTGTTGCGCTGCGCATGTCTCGCCGGCTAAGGACCTGTCAGGAATCAACCGCGCGATCTGATCTGTTGCCGGGTCGGATCGTGTTGTTCCATTCGCCGTGGAAGTCGTCACGGGTAATGTTGATTGCATCCATCTCTTCGTCGGACACGGCGATGCCCTTCGGATAGGCGTTAGTATTGAGTTCGCAGTGCACCGTTAGGCCAGTGTCGATGGTCGTAGCGCTGATCAGATCGACGATGACGCGGTAGCTGACCAGCGACTGTGCCCGCCAGTTCTGGCTGATGTACGAGAACAGGCGATGCTGTCGAGTCGCCCAGGGGAATTTCACCCCCAGGCGCTTCCAGAACCGTGCGTGAACCTCTCGATTCACACGGCTCCCGATGTTCGGCCGCTCAAGTCAACCGGCGAACGGCTTTGCCTCACCCACAGAGCTCATCCCGTCACCGGTTGGCCCCGGGCCTTGGTTGAACAACGCAGTCCCTTCGGTCCAGTCCCATTACAGAACCTTCAACCCTACTACGGACCACT
>DASRQX010000026.1:0-6582 GCA_035696165.1 Acetobacteraceae bacterium
GCCGCTACCCCCGTCATGCCGGCGAAGGCCGGTATCCACGACTTTCTTTGCTGCAACGAAGGCAAGTCGTGGATACCGGCCTGCGCCGGCATGACTGGGGGCAGCACCGAAGAGTCGATCATTCGGGCGCCTGGTATAATACCAGCGGCCGTAAAGATTGACCCGTCGGCGCCTCGCCCACGTCATGCCGGCCTCCGCCGGCATGACGATGCGGGCATTGCCGAAGGGTCAAACGTTTCGGCCCGCCGGTATTACTCCGTGGTGATTATTTATTGCGTTCAGTTATCATAAGACACGGATTGCTGCGGGCGAATGGTATGTCAGCCGTTCACCGCGCGCATGACCGCCACCCACTGATCCAGGACCGGCAGGATGGTGTCCTCCTTCTCCGACAACAGGCTGACCGACACACGGTCCACATCCAGATCCTGATACCGCTTGATCAGATCGATGTCGGGCGCCTGGCCGCCGATCGAGATCGCCAGGCTGGCCGGATCGCGCCCGGCCTCGGCTGCCATCTGCCGAAAGCGCGGAATCAGGTCGGCCAGCGGCGTCGTGGCGGCAGGTGTCACCTGCGGCATCCAGCCGTCGCCGTAACGGATGGCGCGGCGCGCGCTGTAGGGGAACGCGCCGCCCACGACGATCGGCGGATGCGGCTTTTGCACCGGCTTCGGCCAGGCCATCATCGGGTCGAAATTCACGAATTCCCCGTGGTACTCCGGCTTTGCCTGCGTCCAGATCGCCTTCATCGCCTCGACGTTTTCGCGCGCCAGTTTGTGGCGGGTGGCGAATACGGTGCCGTGGTTCTCCATCTCGTCCTGGTTCCAGCCGTTGCCGACGCCGAACACAAAACGTCCGCCCGATACCTGGTCGATCGAGGCCACCAGCTTTGCCGTCTGGATCGGGTCACGCTGCGCGATCAGGCAGACGCCGGTGCCGATCTTCAGCGTCTTGGTCGCCATCGCCGCCGCGGTCAGCGTCACGAACGGGTCCATAACGTCGTGGTATCGTTTCGGCAGTTCGCCGCCCAACGCGAATGGCGTTTTGCGCGACAGCGGGATGTGCGAATGCTCAGGCGCCCAGAGGATGTCGAAGCCACGGTCTTCCAGCGCGCGGGCCAGCGCGGCGGGGGCCATCGAGTAGTCGGTGAAGAACATGGACGCGCCGAATTTCATGTTTGTCTCCTGTGTTGCCGCAAAACTTCTCTCTCTCCCTCAAGGGGAGCGGGAGAGAATCTTACGAATCCGGGAAGAACTGGTTCGCCGGCCGCGGCAATCCAAGATTCTCCCGCAACGTCTTGCCTTCGTACTCACGCCGGTAGATGCCCCGCCGCTGCAGTTCCGGCACGACGCGGTCGACGAAATCATCCAGGCCCGCCGGCAGGAAGGGGAACATCACATTGAACCCGTCGCTGCCTTCCTCGACCAGCCATTGCTCCATTGTATCGGCGATCGTCGCCGGCGTGCCCACGATTGCCATGCCGCCGTAGCCGCCAAGCCGCTGCGCAAGCTGGCGCACCGTCAGATCCTCTCGCTGGGCCAGCAGGATCGCCCGCTCGCGCCCGCTCTTGCTCTGATTGGTTTCCGGGATGTCCGGCAACGGTGCGTCTGGGTCGAACCGCCGCGCATCGGTGCCGAGCGCGATCGACAATGACGCGATCGCGCTGTCGTAATGCACCAGGCTGTCGAGATGCGCGCGCTTGCGCCGCGCCTGATCCACGGTGTCGCCGACCACCACCAGCGCGCCGGGCAGAATCTTGAGGTGTTCCCGCGGGCGACCATACTTTTCCATGCGCGACTTCACATCGGCATAGAAACGCTTCGCATCCGCCAAGGCGCCGCCCGCGGCGAAGATCATCTCCGCGGTTTCCGCGGCGAGCTGACGGCCGGAGTCCGACGCACCGGCCTGCACGATCACCGGCCAGCCCTGGATCGGCCGCGCAACATTCAGCGGGCCGCGCACCGACAGGAATTCGCCCTTGTGGTTCAGCGTGTGCAGACGGTCGGGATTGAAAAAGATCCCCGTCTCCACGTCGCGAACGAATGCATCGTCGGCCCAACTGTCCCACAACCCGGTGACCACATCGATGAACTCACGCGCGCGGCGATAGCGCTCGCCATGCTCCATCTGGTCGTCGAGGCCGAAGTTCAGCGCGGCGTCGGGGTTGGAAGTGGTGACAACGTTCCATCCCGCACGCCCCCCGCTAAGATGATCGAGCGAGGCGAACCGGCGCGCGACATGGTACGGCTGGTCGAATGTGGTCGAGCCGGTGGCGATCAACCCGAGGCGCTCGGTCACCACCGCGAGCGCCGGCAGCAGGGTGGGCGGATCGAAGCTGGTCACCGTGGCGCTGCGCATCAGCGCGTCCATAGGCATGTTCAGCAGCGCGAGATGGTCGGCCATGAAGAAGGCGTCGAACTTGCCGCGCTCCAACGTCTGCGCGAACCGCTTCAGGTGCTGGAAGTTGAAGTTGGCGTCTGGCAATCCTCCCGGATAGCGCCAGGCGGCGGTGTGGATGCTGACCGGGCGCATGAAGGCGCCCAGGCGGAGCTGTCGTGTGTCTGCCATGTTTTACCTTTCGTCCGGAACCGTGCGCCGTCTGCACCAATCGTGCTGGCTGTTGGGACCGCATCAACGCGCACGAACGTCACGTTCGGATGCACCGCGGCAACACCCGGGCGTTGCCAACGGTCAGCCGGATCGCCCGGCCGGCCCGACATAGGCAGTCCACGCCAGCGTCCCTTCAACCAACGCTCGATTATCCAACGGCCGCATCGTGCCATTTTCCATCGCACCTTTGACCTCGATGGACCGAAATCGCCGTGCCGTAAAGGTGGGAGAAAAGTGATCTACCTTAAGCCCGGCCTTCAACTTCAACGTTCCCAGAAACCGCCGCTTGTCGCGGATTTCTTGCCAGACCGAGGGCAGATACAATGCGCGCCGCCCGGTATCCTCGATGATCAGCCCATCCTCGCCCGCGCGAAGCTGCTCCAGCAGGTTGGCCTCATCGTCGAAGCGCATCGCCTCGGGTGGCGTCAGCACAGACACCGACAGTTGCAGTCCCGCGAGCTCCAGCACATCCAGCTTCGGAAAGCGCGGGTCGCGGAATGCAGCGTTGAACGCGTGGTCCACCACGTCGACGACCAATGGCCGGCGCGCGAACGGCGATCCGATACAACCGCGCAACTGACCATCCCGGCGCAGCGTGACGAACGCCGCGCCGGGCGCCGCAAGCAACGGTGGCAGTGCCGCGTCGGCACGCACCTGGCCCGGCTGGCCGGTGTTGAAACCGACCGCGATGCCGCCACGCACCAGATCGATCAAGGTCGGCCCGAGTGCCTCGATCGCGACCCGTTCCGGGTCATCCGTTGCGGCGGGTTCGCCCCGGGCCGGCTCGTAGAGGGCCGGCTCATAGAGGGCCCAGGCGCCATATCCCACGACCCTGTCGCGCGGCCCTGCCGTGTCGCCCGAGTTGCGCAGGTCCAGCCGCTCGATCGCCATCCCACGCCGCCGCGCCACGCGCAGCAGACCGCGCGTCGGCACCTGGCCGCAGGCCTCGGTGCTGCCGATCACCGTGTCATCGAAACGTTCGATCGCCTGCGCGGTTCGCGCATCGAGGCTTTGGCAGGCGGCATAGTCCAGGTAATGCGACAGGTCGGTTGACACCACGATCAGCGTCTCCGGGCCGCCCCATATCGCATCGAACAGGGCCGCGACGGTGTCTGGCGAGGCATCGCCGGTGACGATCGGCACCAGGCGAAAATCGCCGAGCACGTGCTGCAGGAACGGCACATGCACCTCCAGCGCGTGCTCGCGCTGGTGCGCGGCGTCGAGCACGCCGACCATCGGAAGCTGGCGCAGCCTGGCGATCGCCTCGGTATCCAGCGTGACGGTGCCGCACGGGGTTTCCCACGCGTCCGATGCGTCCACCGCGAGGCCGCGGAACGCCAGGTAATGCGAGGGGCCGATCAGCACCACGCGGCTGACTTTTCCGCGCGCCGCGGCCAGCCGCGCATAGGCGCGCGCGGCGACCGGCCCGGAATATACGTAGCCGGCGTGCGGGCCGATGATCGCCTTCGGCAGTGCATAGCCGGCCAACTGGGCATCACCGGCGAACTGCGCATCGGCTGTGTGCGGTCCGTTGCCGGCCGGCCGAGCATCGCGGACCAAATGTGCGTCGCTGGTTTGCGGCGCGTTGGTTGCCTCCGACAGGAACAGCGCGAGTTGCCGTTCCAGCATGTCGCGCTGGGCGGGGTAGAAGCTTCCCGAGACAGCCGGCTTGCGAATCACGGTCACGGTGCGTGCCTTCGAAGCGATAATGCGGCACAATGATAGCCGAGGAGGTGCCGAATGGACACCGAGCTCGAGAGCCTGCTCGACGGGACTGTGGTGCGCGCCCGCCACTGGCGCGCGCTGCCAGACGGCCGCATCCAGTGCGATGTCTGCCCGCGCTTCTGCCGGCTGCACGAGGGGCAGCGCGGCCTGTGTTTCGTGCGCGCGCGGCAGAACGATGCGATGGTGCTGACCACCTACGGGCGGTCATCCGGCTTCTGCATCGATCCGATCGAGAAGAAGCCGCTCAATCACTTCCTGCCGGGCACGCCGGTGTTCTCCTTCGGCACCGCCGGCTGCAACCTGACCTGCAAGTTCTGCCAGAACTGGGACATCTCGAAGGCGCGCGAGATTGACAAGCTGAACCAGAGCGCCACGCCGGATGCGATCGCCGCGGCTGCGCAAAAACGCGGCTGCCGGTCGGTGGCGTTCACCTACAACGATCCGGTGATCTTCCTGGAATATGCGGTGGACACCGCGCGCGCCTGCCACGCGGTGGGGTTGAAGACGGTGGCGGTGACCGCCGGCTACATCACGCCCCAGGCGCGTGGCGAATTCTATGAACATATCGACGCGGCGAACGTCGATCTGAAGGGATTTACCGAGGGCTTCTACCGCAACCTGTGCGGCGGCAGGCTGGCCGACGTGCTGGACACGCTGGTCTGGCTGCGGCGCCACACGAACGTGTGGGTGGAGATCACCACCTTGTTGATCCCCGGGGAGAACGATTCCGACGCGGAGCTTGGCGCGCTGAGCAGTTGGGTCGCCGCCGAGTTGGGCGTCGATGTGCCGCTGCATTTCACCGCCTTTCATCCTGATTGGAAGATGCGCGAGCATGCACCGACCCCTCCGGCGACGTTGACCCGCGCGCGGGCGATCGCGATGGCGCACGGGCTGCGCTATGTCTACACGGGCAACGTGCACGACCCTGCCGGCGGCAGCACCTATTGCCACGGTTGCGGAACGTTGCTGATCGGGCGCGACTGGTACGAGCTGAACGCATGGGGGCTGGACGCGGCGGGATGCTGCCGCGCCTGTGGAACGGCACTGGTGGGCGTACTTGAGCCGCGCCCCGGCACCTGGGGACGCAAACGGCAGCCGGTGCGATTTTAGCGCAGATTCAGGCTGAGTGAACGCAACCCGTCGGGCCAGCGCCTATCCCTGCTGCCGAGACATCCGCGGCCCACCGATCAGCCGGCCTGCTTTTCGCCGAACCATCAGCAATGCGAGCAATCCGCCGCCCAGCAGCGTTACCGTCGATGGTTCCGGTATTTGCGCGGTCCTGGTCAGGCCAGGAGCAGCGTCGGTCAACAGGCTTTGACTTGCGTAGGATTGCCCGTTGGCGGTGAATGAATTCAACAGAACGCCGCTGGTCGAACTCAGGGACGGCGCGATGCTCTGCGGCAAGGTCACCTCCGCCGCCAGAGCCGTGTCGGACCCGGCATAATACGAGCCGTACTCAACATTCCATCGTCACCTGCACGGCCGCGGAGATCAGATTAGACGGGCCGGTTCGCATGAGCTGGTTGCCGTACGGGACCAGCCCGGCCGGTTCGTCCGCCTCCGCCGCGCTGATTGGGTCGGAGGTGGCGGGTGTCGTACCCAGATGGTCGTCAGTCAGTGCGGTGAGTTGATCGACGATGCTGTCCGCGCCGATGTAGATTTCATGGGTAAAATCGACACACCAGGCCACTACCGTGTAGAGCACCGAGGAACTGTATGAGCTGCCATTATTGACCGTCAGCTCCTGCTGGCCGGCATAGATGTTGTTCTGCGTCCCGAGCTTGCCGCCAGCCAGATCGACCATCTCGTAACTCGCGAGTCTGGGGTTTGCGAGGAATTTGGGTATCAGGCGGCGAGGCGGAAGGCCTGCATTTTGTTGGTGTCCTGTCGTTCGGTGACGAATTTCGTGAAGATGGAGCTTTGGGGGGTATTCAAGAGAAATTCTGGGAGGCTCTGGCGTAGCGCGGTGGCGACGACGAGCTCGGAGGGCGGGATGCCGGGGCGAATGGTTCGCAGCCAGGAGCCGAAAGAGCTCCAGACGAGCCGGGGATGGGCAACGGCGAGATACTGAAGCAGTCCCTGGCAGATGATGCCGGCCTGGATGAAGACGTGGTAAGCGTGAAGCTTGCGCTTGACGTCGTTGCGGTACTCGAGCGAGGCACGATGGAGATGCTGATTGCCGCTGTTGCGGCGCCGCGGCTTCATGTTGGACATCCAGAAATGGTAGGTGAAGGAACCGATCTGGCG
>DASRQX010000027.1:0-10236 GCA_035696165.1 Acetobacteraceae bacterium
CGGGCGTAGCCGATCGTCGGCATGTCCTCGTTGCCGAGGCCCAGGATTTTGCCGACGTCGTAATACCGCACGCCGCCTTTGCTGCGCCGATCAGGGATCAGTTCACCCGATGCTTCCCACGCGCGCAGGGTCTGGACTTCAACGCCCAGCATCTCTGCCGCTTTCCCTATCTTTACGAGGGCCATAACAATAGGGAATATGAGGAAGTATCAGAGTTATGTCAACGGAAACTTTCCCAGAGCCGCGTATTCCGCCCGCTTGTCGCAGCTAGCCGCGATTCGCAGCATCGTGTTCCGGGCGAGGTCAGCGCTCATCTCGTTGGCACGGACTCGGGCCTCCTGGGCTTTTTCGGTCCGGAGCTTCGATGTAAGTTCCACGGCCATGTGGTAGAATTCGCCGTGCTCCGGGGCGTTCCCTTTGGCGCGGCGGCGCGGCCTACCTCCTTGTCTGCGTTGGGGCAGGGGCGCCTCTTTGGAGACCTCCTCCATTCGCCAATTCGGTCAGGACCTCCCGGTATCTCGCCACGGTAAGCTCGGCAGTGGCGCCGTTGTGTCCCAGGGATGCGGCGGTTAGCGCCGCCGCAACGATGCATATCGTCTGATCGTAATGGTTGATTTCTGTGGCCATGTCGTCGTCTCCTCAGTTGACGCTTTCCACCGAACCTAATCGAAGTGGAGGAAGTCACCTACTCCTCCACCAACGGCCGCCGCGTAGTCTTCACGGCTCCGCAACATATATCAACCCACCCATGCCATACTCATGGTATGAAACAATCCCCGCTCCCGTCACCCGTCAGCACGGTAAATGATATGCCCGCCGAGGTGGCCCTCGAACTCGCCGCTACGGCAAGGGCAAATGCATCGAGTTCGACGGCCGAGGAAACCGCTTGCCCCTGATGACGCACGATCTGCGTCATGATGGTGACCCGCCACCCCGGCGATCGCGACGATGGGGAGACGCCCGCGCGACGGGTGCGGCCGCAGGTTGACAGCCTCTTGCGTGCGCCCGCGCCGTTGAAGGTCTCGCCGGTATGCCCAGCTTTCTTCGCAGCCCACGTTGCCTCGCCCACCACAGTCCTTGCACGCTTGGCGCCGCGGTTGCTTACTGGATACGGCCGGGCTGAACCCGCCGTTCGTCGTCGCGCGTTGCCATCACGGCACCTCCGCGGAAACGTTTGTGGGGGCGGCGCCTGAAGCCTTGAAATCGCGCGAGAAATGGCCGAAAGCGCCAGCAAGGCGCGGGCGGGGGTCGACAGGAAACGCCAATACAACCAACCACATGCACCCCAGCCGATGGCGGTGCTTCTATCTTGCCGTCCGTTGGTCGGGTTCCTGCGCTCCCACCCTCCGACGCTGAAATGTCCGCCATGGCCCGCCGGGATGTGATCAAGCGCAACCCCGTTCATGGCTGCTGATTTCCACGAGACTTGCTGACGAAATGGCCTTGCGACAGGGGCCGAGCGCTGTCCGATCTTCTGTTGGGCTGTCGGTCGATCGCCGGCCTGAACCGGGATCGGACGACACCGGAGACTTCGTCGCGATGCTCTCGTCAGGCACGCCGAATCGCGTCGCTTCGGTCCACAAACGCGCCTCGACCTCGACGATCACGGTGCCGTCGATTGGTTTGCCACCGGTCAGCGAAATGAAGGCACCAACGTAGGCCTATGCCCTCGCAGGCCGCGCCGGCCCGCGACGAATTGGTCCTAGCGCTGCCTGGGACCGGCACTGTAGGCGGCACGGAAACGCGGGGAGCATAGCAACCGCGCAGCTCATAGTGTCGTCCGCACGGGCGGGGCTGGCACCCCGCTAGGGTGTCGCCATTGCTGACCATCTATGGCCTGTCTCTTTTTTCTTATGGGCGGCGGGATAGTGGACGCTCAACCACCATCAACTGAACACAATGTTGGAGCGTCAGTCGTAGTCGTGCCCTGTTGTCCTACGTGTGGGCCGCCACAACAGGCGAGTATGGCGTACGCACTTCGGCGAGGTATTCATACAGGGTATTAACCACACTCTGTATCAGAGGAATATCCAGTCGCTGTCCGGTCTGTAGACGCAGGAGGATACGAATTAGCTCTTCTTCTATCGCGGGTTCCAAGCCTTCCACCCGGTAACGCGCGGAGTGCGGCAATGTTCGGCGCCAGCTCGTGGCACGAGTTGCGGCGGCGGTCGCCGAAGCATGTGACATTCGCTCCCTGGCTGGTGTGGTAACTCCAGGATAGCGAATGAGGGACCAGGCGCGAGTTCGGTCGCTCGCCCTCGCAGCAACCCCCGCCGCGCCAGTGCACCGTGGCCCGTCTTCACCTATCTGTGTCTTAACTTTGTCTTACTCGCCGAAAGTTGTACGCCTTCTGGCCGGTAGCGGCACCAACTATTACGCGCGACACTCGCTTCCCCGGCAATAGTTTGGAGTAGGGATGCCGATGGATACCTTAGTTGTCGATAATCCGCAGGTCATTGTCGAGAGTGATCCGAACGACCGCGTGAATTCGGAACTGCGCCCGGCGCGCGGTGTGCTGTGGGCGGTTGTCGCCGGAGGGGCGCTGTGGTGTGTGATCGGCTCGGCCCTTTGGTTCGGCTTTCGCTAGAGCGGAACCACCTTACGCTCCGTGCCCGTTCGCTATTCCACTGCCAGCGCCTACCAAGCATCCGGCTCGCTGATAAACGGCACCGCAGTCCCCTTATCTTCCAGCCGGCCCAGAGCCACCCGCACCTGAACCGCGATCGAAGCCAGGATCGGCGCATTGCCCACTGGCAATCCCCTGGCGAGCATCGTGTGCTCGGCGACCTGCCGAGCCGACATCGGCCCCCCAGCCCTCCCGCAGTGCATCGAGACAGAGTCGCATCTGCTCACCCAACCGGAAGAACAAGCCACGCCGGGTCGGACGGACGGCGGGGATCAGCGCGGGATTGGTTGCCGGCGCGAACAAGTGAATCGTCGCGTCCAGCGTGGCCAGCACCTTGGGCTTTTCGGCAAGTTGGCGCTCGGCCTGGGGTTAGTTCACCCGCCAACCAGGCCCGCTTGTGGCGTAGTGCCAGGATCGCGTAGGTATCGCGCATGAGCGGGCATGGTAGGCAAAGCTGCAGTCAGGGACTATGGATTCCTTTTTGCGTTTGCGCCATAATACCGCGCTGATGCCAACCGGTAGCGATCCGTCCGCCATGGCTCAGCACCCGACGCCTTTTCTCCGCACCTTCGCTTCCCTCACCAGTCAGGGCGACCGCCACGCCGCCCCGCAGGCCGCCAGCGACGCGTGTCGGGCGGCCCCGCATCTCGTGTGGCCGCGTTGCGCCTATGGCCAGGCATGGCTCGGAATGGTCGAGCCGGCCCGCGCCGAACAGGCGTTTGCCATCGCGGTGCGGATCGCACCCGGTTGGGCCGGCGCCTGGATCAACTAAGGCATCCCCTGCTATCGGCAGGGCGCCATCGAGGAGGCCAAGACCGCGATGCGCTAGGCGCTGCGCGTTCAGCCGGGTCATCCCGCCGCCGTCGCCAACCTGGGCGGCTTCCTGCGCATCACCGGAGAGCTGGAGGCGGCCGAAGCGCTGTTGCGCGACACCATCGTCCGCAAACCGCGCAACCCCGGTGCGCGGCTCATCCTCGTCGCGGACATGCTGCTGGAGGAGTGTGCCGCCGAAGCGCTGGCTGTGCTCGGCGAAGTGCCGCCACCGGCCGACGACATCCGCGCGCTGCGCCACTGGCATCTGCAGCACGCGCTCGTGATGCTCCAACTTGGCCAGCCGGCCGAGGCTCGGGCAGTGCTGGATGCGCTGGCCGCCCGCGGCCCGATCCCGCCGGAGATCGCCCCGCTCTGGCATTGGCGGCAGGTGCTGCTGACCCAGGGCGAAGGCTGCCTCGCCAGCGCCCGCGCCACGGCCGAACGGAATGGGGCGTCGCTCGGTGCCATGGGTCCGCAGGCGGTGCCGGAGCACCGGATTATGGCGCGCTACGACTTGGCGAAGTTCTGGTCCGGCCAGAATGAACACGCGCGCGCCTTCGCACACTGGATCGAATGACACGTCCTGCTGCCGCGCATCCAGCGGTTTTCCCGCGACGAACATCTGGCTGTGATCGAGGCGAGCATTGCCGCGTTCGGCCGGGCGCGCGTCGCATCCGGACAGCGGGCTGCGAATACCGATTCGGCGCCGGTCTTCATCGTTGGCATGGCGCGCTTCGGCACGACGCTGTGCGAGCAGATCCTCGCCGCCCATGTGCAGGCGCATGACGCGGGTGAGCGGGCGGTGCTCGGCCAGGCGTTTGCCGCACTTGGCAGCGGCACAGACATGGCGCCGGTCCGGCGGATTGTCAGCCTGGATGCGCCCACGCTGGACGCTGCCGCGGCGGCGAATCTTGCCGCGCTGCACGCGCTGGCGCCCGACCGGACGTGGATCGTCGACAAGCTGCCCGGCAACTACCTGTATCTGGGTCTGTTGGGGCTGCTGCTGCCCGGCGTGCAGATTATCCACTGCGTGCGCGATCCGCGTAACATCGGCCTGCTGATCTATACGTTCCGGTTCCACGGCTCGCAGGGCTACGCGCACGACCTGGGCGACCGTGGCGGGACGATTGCGCAGTCGGACCGGCTGATGGCGCATTGGCGCCCGGTGCTGCCAAACCCGATCTTGACCGTGCGGTCGGGTTGTCGCCTGCTTCGGCATCGCGCGATGCCCCATGGGGCAGCGCTAGTTCCGCGTCATTGATCCCGACGGGCACGAATTCAGCTTTGCGCGGCCGCTGTGACATTGGTTCCGGGCCAGCGGGTGGGTCTCCCGCAGAACGTCGGAGATGGGTAAAGGTCGGTCCATGGCAATTCCTGGGCTAGCACTATCTTCCAAGCTCATCGACGCCGCCTGGCGGATCGTATTCCGCTTGGGTTTCCCTCTCGCTCTCCTCTGGTGGCGACTGCGGCGTCCGCAGCATGAAGGTGCGCTGGTGGCGGTCCACGTTGGTGCGGCGCTGCTGCTGGTGCGCTCGTCATACCGAATCGCGTGGAACTTCCCTGGCGGCAGCGTTCGGTACGGTGAGACGCCGGAAGCCGCGGCGCGGCGTGAACTCGCCGAGGAGATAGGACTCACGGCCTATTCCCTGCTCCCCCGGGGCGTCGCCAGCGGGATCTGGGACGGGCGAAGGGATCACGTGCATTTCTTCGAACTGCGACTAGATAGGCTGCCCGAACTGCAGCTCGACAACCGCGAGATCATCGCGGCGCGGCTTACATTGCCAGAGGAGTTGCGCGGCATGCGGTTAACCGGGCCGGTGGTTGCCTATCTCGGCGGGCCACCTTCACCTGAGTGCGACCCAACTCGGCCGTAACGGCGGGAGGCGTCACGCAGCCGGGTTCCACCCACTGCCACGGTGGCCGAGGCGCCTGGCCCGAACCGACGAGCCGTCCCTGATCTCTCTTGCAGCTCAACATCACCCTCGCAGTCGGTGTGTCGGCAGTACCCCTTTAGTGTCTGAATTTGAATATCTTCCTACTTGGCGCCACTTGCGTCAAGCGGATGTGATTGCTACGTTACCAAACTGGCGCTCGGTCGCCCCAGGCCGAGCACGACGGGTGGGCGTCTGGGCTGCCCTGCCTCGGCGCCCACCCGCCACGGCCAAATGCCGGTAGTGTCTGGGTTTGAATATGTGCCTAATTAGCGTCACATGCGTCAGTCGGCTGCAATTATTACGTTACCGAGTATTCCGTTCTGGCTATTCAAATCGGCAAGCGATGATTTGATGCGCGCCATCACCGCTCATCTAGACGGCACCGTGTTGCGCCATGTTTTCAAGCCTTGGGTGCCCTACGAACGGAGTGAGCGGCTGATGAAGAAGATGCACGCGGTCTCCGACGAACACCAAGCGGCCCTGGACGTCCGCGGCTACTACCTGATGCGGCTCAGACGGTTTGAGGCGCCAATCACACCTGAAACGCCCCAGGTCCCGAACCAGCCTGCCAAGCCGACCACCGATCCGGCAAGCGGGAAAGAACTGAAGCTAAGCCCGAGGAGGAAAGCCACGCGGCAAAAGACGCCCCGCCGGGTGAGGTGGGGGTCACGCGCGGCAGGCACAACCCCGGCTTGGAGAAGAAGAACAACCGTCGACACTTTAGCTCGATTGCGGAATGGTTCTGACCAAACACCGGGGGGGTGTTTGGCATCTGGCCACGTTCCCTCTGGGCGCGCCGCGCGGCAACAGTGCAACTTGATCAGCAGCAACACGACGCCGCGACGGCTGGCAAGGTCGGCACCTCGGCACTGGCCCGACAGCAGAACGACGCAGCATGGTGGCAGCGATGGTCCGGTTGCCGTGGCGTTGCAGATCGGGTTCGTCAATATGACCGGGACGGCACCGTTACGCAGCGCCGGAGCGTGCGGTGCCGGCCTGCGTGCCAATAAATCGGCCGAGGCGTTTACAGGGGCCGGAGGTTCGTTATGCGTTATTCCGTAAAGTCCAAAAAACGCATCTGTGGCAGTGCAGGGTTTATCTCTGTCATTGAATCGGTTGGATTCTCGTTTTACCCACACGATCGGTAGGACCTGCGGGCGTGATGGAGTCAAAACCCGCGCGAACAATCGATGATGCGTCCTCCGAACATGAGGCCGTTGCGCCTGATCGATTTATTCGGATTTCGGCCGGCAAGATCATTGCCGCGCTGGTTGACGCCGTCATGCGGGGGGAGGCTTACGTCGCCCTGACGGGTCCGGCCGGGTCCGGAAAGACGACAGCGGCAGCGGCGATTCGCGATGAGTTGGTCGGCCGGTCGGTGCAGGTCCGGTCGGTCTGCCGAGGGCAGGCCGACCGTCTTCGGTTGCGGGACATTGCCGCGCAACTGCTTGGCCACCCGAAAGAGACTTTGACCGATGTTATCGCCAGTTTCGACGAAATCGCCGGTCTGTTCAAGGTTATGGCGGCGGAAAGCCGTTCCGTGCTGATCATAGATGACGCCGAAGTCTTGCAGCCGTCGGCGCTGGAATATCTGTGCGAGATGGCGTCCATGACGATGCCCGCGCGGCCGCAGTTCGTGTTTGTTGGCCGGCCGGAATTTTGGGAGGGGACAAATCGCACGGCACCCGCGCAGTTCAAGGATCAGATCACCGCACGCTGGGAACTAGGCCGACTGAGTGCGGACACGACATGTGCCTTCATCGAGCGATTGGTCGCCTCGCAGGGGCAGTCGATGCCGGACGTATTCGACACCGGCGGACTCGCCGCATTGATGGAGAAGAGCGATGGATTGTTCGGCCGGATCGTCGCGCTCCTGACACGCGCCAGGGCCATACAGGCAGCGCAACGCGTGCCTCGGCTGACCTCGGGCGTCATTGAGGCGGCGGCGGCGCTGGATGGCGGAGAAACGACCGCGCTCGACGATGGCGGCTCGTCGGCAAATTCTGCGACGGTCCATACTGCTGCCGCGGAGTCGGACCCGGTGCCCGATGCGGCATTGGCGTTGGCGCCCGCGCCTCCGGCACTGCCTGATCCCGCGGGCGAACCGTTCGGGGGCGCAGGGACAGTGGCGTATTGGGGGATCCCGACGGGACCCTATCGCACGGCCACGCCGGGATCCCCCAATAGGCCACTGTCCCTGCGCCGGCGCAGCTACGCCTACGCCCTCGGCCTCGTGCTGGTGCTGTCCGCCGCGGGGACAGTGGCCTATTGGGGGATCCCGGCGGGACCCAATCGCACGGCCACGCCGGCGACGGAACTTGACGCACCGACGAACGTTGCCTCCCCGGCCCAATCCGCCGCTTCCGGTGCGGCTGCTCGCAGCCAGCAAGGGACGACGCCAGCGCAGGCGGACATCGAGGCGGCGGTGACGAATGAACCACTGCTGTCGCTGTCCGAGGACGCGCCGGCGGCGGCAGCGGCGCAACCCGACAGCGGTCAACCCACCGCGAATGCGGCGAACCGGTCGGCTGCCGTTGTGCCTCAGGCGGGCGCCGGCATTGGCGACAACGCACCGGAACAACCAGCGCCGCACGGAACGGCTCCGGACGTCACCGTGGCAGCGGCCGCCATGCCGGCAGCGCAGCGAGCGGCACAAGCGGGCATTCCGCCGGCAGCGCCGTTGGCAGCCGTGCCGACGCAAGGGCAGGTGGCGGCGGAATCGGCAGCGACTCCGGTCGAACCGCCATCGCCGCAAGCGGCCATGCCGCCGGCAGCGCCGTTGCCAGCCGTGCCAACGCAAGGGCAGGTGGCGGCATCAACCACGACGCCGACCGAACCGCCATCACCACAAGCGGCAATGCCGCCGGCGGCGCCGTTGCCAGCCGTGCCGACGCAAGGGCAGGTGTCAGCGTCAACCGCGACGCCGACCGAACCGTCATCACCGCAAGCGGTCATGCCGCCGGCGGCGCCGTTGCCAGCCGTGCCGACGCAAGGGCCGGTGGCGGCGTCAACAGCGACGCCGACCGAAACGCAAGCGCCGCAAGCGGCCATACCGCCGGCGACGCCGTTGCCAGCCGTGCCGACGCAAGGGCCGATGGCGGCATCAATCGCGACGCCGACCGAACCGCAAGCGCCACAAGCGGACATGCCGCCGGCGGCGCCGTTGCCAGCCGTGCCGATGCAAGGGCCGGTGGCGGCGTCAACCGCGACGCTAACCGAACCGCAAGCGCCACAAGCGGCCAAGCCGCCGGCGGCGCCGTTGCCAGCCGTGCCGACGCAAGGGCCGATGGCGGCATCAATCGCGACGCCGACCGAACCGCAAGCGCCACAAGCGACCATGCCGCCGGCGGCGCCGTTGCCAGCCGTGGCGACGCAAGGGCCGGTGGCGGCGTCAACCGCGACGCCGACCGAACCGCAAGCGCGGCAAGCGGTCATGCCGCCGGCGCCGCTGCTGCCGGCCGTGCCGACGCAAGGGCCGGTGGGGGCGGAAGCAGCAACAACGCCAGACGCGCCGCGAGCGCCGCAAGCGGCCATGCCGTCGGCCGCGCCGGCGCAACAGCAGGTGACAGCGGAACGGGCGATGGCGGAACTGTACGCCGCACGCGGCGATGACATGCTGAAGATCAGGGACCTCTCAGCCGCGCGGAGGTTCTACGAGACTGCCGCCAACGCCGGAAGCGGGCGTGCGGCCATGGCGCTCGGCAGGACCTATGATCCTGGTTTCCTGAGCCAGATGCAGGTGATCGGCCTGAGGCCCGATCCAGTGCTGGCCGCGACCTGGTATCGCCGAGCGGCGGAACTCGGTGTCCCGGAGGCCGCGGCGCGGTTAAGCGCCCTCACCACGGGTGCCGCCAGATAGCGCGACGATCTGCGCGATCGCCCGCCAGGGGGCGGGCCTGACCGACCTCAGATGTGCGAACGAGGCCCGCGGGCCAGCATGTGGCACGGCGGCCACAATGTGACACGCAGCAGAGCGCGTGCCTCCGGCCACACATCGGTCTGCAGCGATAGGGGCCGGAGCGAACAACGTGGCGGCACGGTCAACGCGCCGCCGACCGCTGCCTGTCCCACGCGAGGAACTGCTGGAACAGCGCGTCCTTTGCGGCGTCGGTCATCGCACCGTTCATTCCGGGGTGGGTCTGCGACAGGAAGTCGTTGAACCGTGCTTGCGTCGCGGTTCCGGCGGTGCCCGCCGTGGTGTGCTGCACCAGCCAGTCCTGCGCGGACGGGAAGCGGGTCCAGCCGGGCACTTCCGCGGTCAGGTTCACTTCGCGCCACTTGGGGTGGCGTGGCGGCTGCTGGAACTGATCGAACTTGCTGAAGAAGGCGTCCACGAAGCGGGCGACATAGTTGTATCGCGTGGTTCGCGGTGCCCACCCGAACACCGCCATCACGTCACCGACGGCGATTGTCGGCACCGGAGCATCCGCCGGGACGAGCAAGGGATACGTGTCATGGGTGAACTGGCTTGGCAGGTAGGTCTGCGCGAGGGTCGGGTTGAGTTCAAGGGGAAGAAAATGGATCCCGCTGTCGGTGGGCACATCGGCGAAGAGTGGGATCGGTGCGCCTCCGACATGGATAATCCCGGCGATTTCCCCGCGCCGCAACTCCTGCACGCCGGTGACCTGTTTCTCATGCTCGACCTTCGCCTTTATGCCGTAGGCATCGAGCAGGATCTCCGCGGTCATGGCGGAGCCGCTGCCGGTGACATCGACGTTGACACGCTGGCCGTTCAGGTCGGCGAGCCGTGTGATGTCCTTGCGAACGAGAACATGCACCTCCTCGTCGTACAGCTTGGCGATGTAGCGGATGTTCTGCGTGAGACCGGGAAACATGTTGTGCTGCTTGGCGTAGGTCAGCGCG
>DASRQX010000028.1:0-3232 GCA_035696165.1 Acetobacteraceae bacterium
CCGCATCAGCAGGCAGTCGTTCGCCATCGCGCCAATCTCGTTTTCCCGGTGGGATGATCCTCGAAAGAGACCGTCCGAAAGGTGGGGGTCAGGCGGCTCGTCGAAACGGGCGTCGTGCCCAGCGCTCAGCTACAGCGAAGTCTCGCTCGAGGGTGCCGTTCGCTACGGCGGTTCGAACCTTCAACATCATATGCGCTCCCCGCGGCGACCAGCGCATCTGCTGATTCGCTTCCATCCGGCGATGAAGCAGCCATTGCACGGTGCTTTCGGTCGGCGCCGTCGATATTGCCTCCGCGTCGTGACGCGCCGCCGCGTAGTCGATGATCAGTCCCGCCTGCCCGGCCACGTACGTCTCAAGACCACGCAAGAGTTTAACCATCTTGCCCGCGGTCGCACGCACAGGCGACGCCGCGGCGTCGAGCGCTTCCGCTGTATCTCCGATTAGATCAAGTGCCCGCTGCACCTGGCCGTGCCACAGGCGCCAACGGACGTGCTCCACAGCATCGGCGAAGCGGGCGCCTTCTTGGCGGTCGTCGTTCCTGTTGCCAGGCCAGCCTTTGACTGCCTGGGCGACATGCTGGATGCGCATCGCCAAGTGGAACCAGTTAAGCACATGGAAAGTTGGACCAAGGCTCGCCGCCTCTCCCAGCGACCGCGGCCCGTCGGCGCCATCGCTGAGGATGGTCAACTCCGTGCACGGTGTTGCGCCAAGGCGATGCAGCACGCCGCGCAGCTGCTGGGTCTGCCGATCGTCCTCGGCTGGCACACTGCTGAAGACGATCTGCTCGCCATCATCATTGCTGGCTTGCGCAACGAACACCTCGAAGGTCCGTACCTGATAGCTGCGCACCGCGCGCACGTGACCGGAGTCGATGGACAGCGCGATTGTCTCCGCATCTGCCGGCGGCAGCAGAGGCGTTGGCGTTACGACGGCCTCGCACTCCAGCCTGGCGCCGACCTGCAACGTCCGACGCTGAACGGGGTCGATCGTCGGGATCGCCGACCGGGAAGAAGGTCCCCAGCAAGGTGCGAGCGCGGCGGTAGGGCGGTAGGGCGCCGAACTCGGCGAGCATGCGCTCATATTCTGGTGTGCAGCGGTCGGGCATGATCTCCTTCATCGGGGAGAGGATCGTGCGCAGGCTCACGCCGCATCGGCAGGGCTCAAACCGCGGGGCGCGGACCTCGACAGCAGCGAACGACGACCGCAGCTGCCGTGGCCGCTGATCCTTCAGCGGCCGCTGTCCCCCACATCGAGGGCAGCGTCGCCAGACCTGGCAGTGCTCCTCGGCTTGCGTCTGAACAAGATGGCGCTGCAGGCCAACCAGGACCAACTTGGCCTCTGCAAGTGACAATCCCAGCGTGCCCGCCGATCACCCGGGCGTGGCGTTGCCGCCGACGTGCACCTCATGCACCTGCGTGGCACCAACTGTGCTGGACAGCTCCACTATGACCCGCCACTGCACCCGGTCTCTCCCGTGTTCCTGATACGGCAGGTTGTACCCCGGAGCGAAAGGGACCCCCACTTTTCGGACGGTCTCTCCACACCGCCCGACAAACCAACCGCCGCATGGATCAATCCGCCACCACCAAACAGCAGCGCTTGAACGACTGCCTCGGTGATATTGAGGTCATTGAAACGTCCCGTGCCTTCCCCCGTCCTGGCGTCGTTCCCAGCTCTGCTCCACGTCTTACCGGCCGTCTTCCACTGTGTTCCGTTACGTAACGCCACGCGGACCCACGCACGATGACGATCCGATCTACAACCAAGCACCGCCAACACGAACGGCTGGACGGCTTGTCCAGCACAAAGCCGCTGAATCGACGTCACAGACCCAAGCTTAAGTTCCGAACCCGGGTGCATCAAAGTCGTTGACACGTTCCGAGGCGCGCGCGAACCGCTGTCAACGGAGCGATGCGCGATCCGCAGTGTAATCCAAGGTTACGTTATGTGAAGCGTGGTGCATCGATTGACGTCACACGCAACAGCGACAACGCGTGTTCAGAACCTGCGGCGCAGCGGGAGCCACGCACCGACGATCAGGGCGACCGTGACGATGCTCGACGCCGCCATCAGCAGCAAAGCCTCGCGCCTCGCCCGTTGCTTGTGGTCGGCTTCCGTCGCCGCGCCGGCCAGGCTCACGTGTCGCATGATCGTTCCCGCCTGGGACAGTGAAGCCTAGCACGGCGGCGTGTCGAGCGAAGTGCCGGTTTCGGCCTTGGTCGCGACTGAGCCTACCGTATCGGGCCTTTGCATGAGACGACCGGACCTCCGTGCGGCAGGCGGTGGGGCGCACGGCCGTCAGGCCTGCCCCGATTCCGCCTGACCCCTTCATGCGTAACGCCCGCGTTTGCCCCGCCTGTCACGTTTTTTGATCTGTCGCGGGATCGGCCGGCACTGGCCTTGCATCAGTGCCTTGCACCGTCCTCTGCATAACGCCGCAGCAGTGGGCCGCAGCAGTGGAGAGCACCATGGCGACAACCCTTTCGAACACCATCTCACGCTCCGTCGAGCCGGCGCGGACCTGGCTGGGGCCGCCGCTGCGCACGTTGCGGCAGCCGGCGTTCGACACCGCATGTGCCGAATTGATGCGACTGGTGGAGGAACAATACACACCGACGCTGATCGTCGGCATTCGCACCGGGGGTCTGTTCGTCGCGCAATCGATGGTCCGCGCGGCGTCGTCGCCATTGCTGGTGCAGCCGCTGACCTGCCGACGCGCCAGTACCGGGGTGAAATCCAGAGTGCCAATGCTCCGTTTCGTGCTGGCCGCATTGCCAACGCCAGTGGTGAACCTGCTGCGCCGGCTGGAGCATCGGCTGCTGATCGCACCGCGGGGATCGCGTGCACGACCGCAGCAGATCGATCAGATCGATCACGCGGAAGCCGAGGCGATTGCCGCTTGGGTGGCAGGGTCAGCGCGGCACCCACGGATCTTGGTGGCCGACGATGCCGTCGACAGCGGCGTGACGCTCGCTACCGTGCTGGGCCTGTTACGCAGGCTTTGCCCACGCGGCACCGAGATCCGCTCGGCGGCGATCACCCAGACGCTGGAGAATCCCCAGGTCAGGCCAGACTATGTGCTGTTTCACAACACGCTCTGCCGCTTTCCATGGTCGTTCGATGCGAATGGCTGACACGGCACCCATCCTGATCTTTGATCTTGATGAGACGATCCTGCGGGTCAACAGCTTCCCGCTATGGGTGCGGTTCCTGATTGCCGGCCGATTGCCG
>DASRQX010000029.1:0-10024 GCA_035696165.1 Acetobacteraceae bacterium
ATGTGGCGGCGTGCCATTGCGGCATAAAGCTGCGCCGGTGCGATCGCACCCGATGGCATCTCGAATTCGCCGATCAGGCGGAATTGCGGCATTTGCTGCACCCGCGTGCCGATGCGGCCGCCGGAGTAGCCGGTGCGTCCCAGCGACAGAAGGACGTGGTTGCAGATGCCGGCGCTGATCGCGGCGACGGCGCACTGGATGGCGGCAACCGCACTGGCGCCGCCCATCGGCGTGGTGGCGGAGAAGCGCAGGTCGGGAATGGCGAAATTGGTGACGAAGTCCTCGGCGACGGCGCTGGTGCCGTAGGGGATGACGCCGTCGATGTCGCGTGGGCTCAGCCCAGCATCGGCGATGGCGTTCAGTGATGCTTCCAGTTGCAACGACAGCGGCGTGCGGCCGGTGCCGCGCATGTAGGCGGTTTCACCGACGCCGGTGATGGCGCCTTTTTCGAACAAGGACATGGCGGTTTCCCCTGTGGTCCGGGGGAGTGTGCGCGGGGGTAGGCGGGGGCTCAAGCGGGGGGTACGGCGCATGGAACGGGCATGCTCTGGGCTTGAGCCGAGGGTACCGCCTTCCGCCGCAGTGCCCAGGTGGATGCGCGTGGCGGAAGGCGCTTCGCTGTTCCGCCCTACGTTTTATGCTTGGAGTCAGCGGCTGCGCAGCATGAAGTCGCGGCCGACGAAGCGCATGCCGACGGCGACCAGGGCGAAGGTGATGGCCAGCAGGATGCCGCCTAGCGCGGCCAGGACTTCGAAGTTGCCCGCTTCGCTCAGGTCGTAGAGCAGCACTGCCATGGTGCGGGTGTTGGGGCCTACCAGGAAGATCGCCGCGGATAATTCGCGTGTGGCAACGATGAACACGATCAGCCAGCCGCCGACCAGGGTGCGGCCAAGCAGCGGGATGGTGATGCTGCGAATGGTGGCCAGGCGGCCACAGCCCAGGATGCGCGCGGCTTCCTCCATTTCGGGGTGCAGCGAGCCCATGGCGGAATTGGCGTTGGTGTAGGCGATGGGCAGGAAGCGGGCGATGAAGGCGAAGATCAGAATCCACGGGGTGCCGTACAGCGACAATGGCGGGGCGGCGAACACAGCATAGAAGCCGATCGCCATGACGATCCCGGGAATGACGAAGGGGGCCATCGCCAGAAAGCCGAGCACGCCGATGAACGGCATCAGCCGGCGGTGTGCGCCGTAGGCGATCAGCAGCGCCAGCACCACCGCGACGCTGGCCGCGGTCGCTGAATACCAAAGTGTATGCCAGATGGCAGTAATCGCGGTGTCTTGTTCGAACAGCAGCAGGTGGTAGTTCGCGAAGGTGAAATTGCTCGGGCTAAGACCGTTTCCCCAGGCCTTCGCGAAGGACGCCTCAAGCAGCACCAGCATCGGCATGGCCACCGCTATCAACCCGACGAAGCCGCACCATGCCAGCAGCAGGTAGCGCCAACGTCCCAATTGGATCAGCCGGCGCGCGCCGCCCTTGCCGGTCTGCGCAACGTAGCCTTTGCGCCCAAGTGCGCGGCGCTGCAGACCCATCAGCCCGAGCGTGATCAGCAGCAGCGGGATCGAGTAGGCGGCGGCGACCTCGACGCGCACTGGGAACTCGAAGAACTGCCACAGCTGGGTGGCGGCGACGTTGATGCGCGCGGGGATGCCGATGATCGCCGGCGGACCGAACAGCGCGACCGCATCCAGGAACACGACGATGGCGCCGCCGATGATGGCCGGCGAGGCCAGCGGCAGCGTCACCTTGCGCATCGCCGTCCAGGTGCCGGCGCCCAGGATGTTCGCCGCGTCCTCCATTTCGGAGGAGATCAGATCGAGCGCGGATTTGACGAAAATGAAGATCAGCGGGAACGACTGCAGCGCGATCACCAACGCCAAGCCGTTGAAGGTGTAGACGTTGACCAACGGGTCGTGCAGCCCGGTGGCCCAACGCCACAGTAGGTTGAGGAACCCGGCGTTGGGGCCGGCCAGCAGGATCCAGCCGATCGCGCCGAGGTAGGGTGGCAGGATGAAGGCGCCCAGCACGATCAGCCAGATCAGGGTTTTGCCGGGCATGTCGGTGCGCGACACGGCCCAGGCCATCGGCAACGCGAACAGCAGCGAATAGCCCGCGACCGCGCTTGCGAGTTTCAGCGAATTTACCAGCGCTTCAACGTAACGGTCGCGGCCGTAGGCTTGCAGGTAGTTGTTGAATGTGAAGGCACCGGCGCGGGTTTCGAAACTGGCGATCAGCAGCTTCAGCATCGGCGCCGCGACCAGTACCAGCAGCGCGAGTGCGACGAGCACCCAGATGAAGGTCATCGGCTCGACCCACCGGCGCCAGGCGCGGTAGGGTTGCGTGGCGGTGGGTCCGCGCGGCAGGGCGATGATTGGCTCTACCATGCAACGAGATACCCCATCATGCCCTGGTAACTCTCAATGTGGCGTGATTACGTTGCCTTTGAGTCATCGCCGACTTCCAACCCCACCCATCTCAATCGCCACCCGCTTCACACCCCAAACGTGTCGCGCCACTGCTCCTTCACTTCCGGCACGCCCGTCTCGATCTCCTGCGGCGTGGCGCTGAGCAGCTTGACCTTGTCGACCGGCAGCGCGCCTTCGGGCGGCGGCACGTCGGGGCGCACCGGCATGACGTAGTATTTGCGCAGCGCCTGGCCGAACATCGGCCCGGTGGCGAATTCCATGAATAGTTTGGCCGCGTTCGGGTGCGGCGCGGTCTTCGGGATCGCGCTCGGCCCGTAGACCACCTCGGAGCCCTCGGTCGGATAGACGAAGGCCAGCGGGTTGCCGCGCGCCATCGACAGCAGCGTCGAGTCGAGCGTCACGCCGATGCCGACGTTGCGTTCGCCGGCGTTCAGCAGCGTCACCGGATCGTCGGAGGAACGACCGATCTGCGGCTTGTTCTTCTCCAGCGCCGTGAAATAGTCCCAGCCGTAAAGCCGCCTCAGCAGCACGCACATGATGCCGATGGAGCCGCTGTAGCCCGGATGCCCGACGGCCACCTGATCCTTCCATTTCGGATCGAGCACATCCTTCCAGCTCTTCGGCGCGTCCGCGGCTGCGACTTTCTTCGTGTTGTAGATGATCAGATACAGCCCGAGTGAACAGATCTGCCAGGCATTGTCTGGGTCCTGATTGCGCAATGCCGGCAGCAGGCCGTCGGCGTTCTTCGGGCGGAACGACAGCAGGTTGCCCTCGCGCTTGAGGAACAGGTAGTGGCCATAGTCGGTGGAGCTGAATATGTCGCATTGCGCGACGCCGGCGCGCAGATCCTGTGACAGCCGCTGGAACGCCACCTGCGAGGTGGATCGCACCACATTCACCTTGACGCCCGGATAGCGCTCGGTGAAGGCGCGGCCGGCGGCTTCGGCGGGCTCGGACTGGATTTGCGCGGAGTACCAGGTGACCTCGCCCTCGCGCTTGGCGGCTTCGTAGAGCTCCTGTTCGTTCGGTGGCAGTTCGGCGGCCGCGGCACGGCTTGCACCCAGCGCGACAGAGGACGCGGCGATGAAATGCCGCCTGGTGATCCTGGACATGTTGGTGTAGCTCCCCCGATTGGCGCCAGCTTACCGCAGGGTGGCGTAGCGGTCACTCGCGGCAGAACCCCAGGGGACGGCTGTTCAGCCGCCGGATTGTTTCGGTACCATCGCGTTCCAGGTCGCGGCGGGCGGCGGTGGACCGGCGCTCGGGTTCCAGTGGCCGGCCTTCTTCAGTGCTTCCTCGACATCCTTCGGCATGTAGGTCTCGTCGTGCTTGGCCAGCACTTCCGAGGCGCGGAACGTGCCGTCCGGGCGCAGTGCGCCGAACGCGACGACGCCTTGGCCCTCGCGGAACAGGTCGGGCAGGATGCCGACATAGGTGACCTTCACCGTGGCGCCGCCGTCGGTCACGGTGAACGCTGCGGCGGGATGGCCGTCGATGGTGGTTTTGTGCACGCTGCCCTGCTCGACCAGCCCGCCCAGGCGGAAGTCGCGGCCGGGCGGCGGTGCGTTCTGCGCGACCTGCGCCGGCGACAGGAAGAACACCAGGTTGTCGCGGAATGCGGTCAGCACCAGCGCCGTCGCGGTGCCGAGGCCGACGCCGCATGCCAGCAGCACGATCAGGCGGCGGCGCTTGCGGGTCATGCGCCGTCCGGCGAGTCGGTGCGGGTGCGTTGTGAACGCGAGTCGCCTGCCCCTGCGCGGTTGACCCTCGGATCGATTGCCGCCAACCGCCGGCGCGCGGTGCCCATCCGGGTGAACGCGGCGATGCCGAACTGCAGGGGGATCAACACGCCCAATGCGTAGGACGCGGCGATGAACGGCAGATGGGTCATGGCGCCGCCTCCCGGCTGGCTTTCGCCATCAGCAGGCCGCGGATGCGCCGCTCCATCACCGCGGCGCGGGTGCGGGCCAACACGATGGCGGCGAACACCAACGTGTAGCCCAGCGCGCACACCAGCAGCGGCCACAACATGGTCAGGGCCATCGTCGGCGCGCCGGTCAGCGTGATGGTGTCGGGCTGGTGCAGGGTGTTCCACCACTCGACGCTGAACTTGATGATCGGCAGGTCCACCGCGCCGACCAGCGCCAGGATGGCGCCGGCGCGATAGCCTCGCTCCGGTTCATCGAACGCGCGGACCAGCGCGATGTGGCCGAGATACAGGAAGAACAACACCAGCACGGAGGTCAGCCGCGCGTCCCACACCCACCAGGCGCCCCACATCGGCTTGCCCCACAGGCTGCCGGTGGCGAGGCACAGGGCCGTAAAACCGGCGCCGACGGGGCCGATTTCGACGGCCGCAAGGTCGGCCAGCGGGTGGCGCCAGACCAGCGACAGCACGGAGCATGCGGCCAGCGCGACGTAGCCGGCGGAGGCCAGCCATGCCGCCGGCACGTGGATATACATGATGCGGACCGCGTCGCCCTGCTGCCAGTCGGCGGGGGCGAAGAACAGGCCCCAGACCAACCCGGCGACGGTCAGCAGCAGCCCGGGCAGCGCCAACCACGGCAACACGGCCCCGGACAGGCGCAGGAAGCGCCCCGGGTTGGCAAAGCGGTGCAGCGAGCGACCCGGTTTGGGTGCGCTGCGCGGCGGAGCGACGGCGGAAGAAGCATCCACAAACGGCATTCTATCTGACCCGGGCGCAGGATTGAAGGTGATTGGGGTGCATTGCCAGGGGAGTCGGCCGGGCCATAGAGGATGCGGAACTCATGACCGGCATCGATCAAATCCGGTCATCCAGGGTTCGGGCATCAAGCGTTTGGCTTTACGCGAGCCGCATATCCGTTCGCGGGAAATCGTTCCCCTTGCAAAGCAGCGGCACATCAATCTGTTTCGCACAAGCATAAGCAAAGCAGTCGCCCATGTTCAAGCCGGCCGGATGGCGTCCCTTGCCAAAGCGGGCGAACGCTTTTACCGCCGCTATGCCGGTCTCCCGGTCGATCGCCACCACCGCCGCGTCGATCTCGGTCAGAAAGCGATCGACCACGGCCAATGCGTCGGCAACTGGGGCGTTGGCGATGCGGGCCAAGCCGACCGCCGCTTCGAAGATTGCATATGCGGAGGTTGTGCG
The DNA here is from genome assembly GCA_035696165.1 of Acetobacteraceae bacterium. Classification (GTDB taxonomy): domain Bacteria; phylum Pseudomonadota; class Alphaproteobacteria; order Acetobacterales; family Acetobacteraceae; genus Palsa-883. Next base: position 5,557 of record DASRQX010000029.1, read on the forward strand.
CCCACGCCCGCCCGCCAATCGGCCGGTGAGACTGGCCGCGTCGTCCTCCATCGCAATGATCCCGATCATCGCCGAGGCATCCAGGAACATCACGCGTGTCCGGACAGCTCGTCGAAGAAGGCCTTGTCCGCCGGCTTCCCGCCGGATCGCTTCATCGCCTGAAAGTCGGCCTGGATGCCGTGTAGCCGCTCGATCAGCGGCGGTGTCGCGGTGATCGCCGCATACTCGCGCTCCACCGCTTCCCTGATCGTCTCGGTCAAGGTCTTTCCCTTGATCCGAGCAAGCTGACGGACAGCCGCATCGGTCGCGCGATCCCGAATGTGAAAGGCCATTGGATACACTCCTTGATGGCGCCGTCTATACCATGCTGGCTACACAATGCCAGCATTCGAATTGCCGCGTGGGGGGCTGGCGGGTGATGGCTCCCGCGCAGCATGTCGGGACGCGGTGCGCCAGGTCAACCGGCCGGACAGCAGCCGGACAGGAGAGCGTTGTTGGTCGCACCGGGAACGTACAGCATCCGAGCGATGAAAGATCGCGCGGTACCCGCGCGAGTGCGATCTTGATCTAGTGCACTGCTTGCACCAGATTGACGCGCGGTAACGATGCATCATGGCGATGGTTGGAAAATCGCCGTCTCCGGCGCGGAGCATAGCATGCCGCATTTCCATATCGAGGGACCGGAATACCGTTGCTCGATCGGCATCATCACCTTGCAACTGATCATCGGCAATGCGCCGCGGCCGGTACTGCGTGCGGCGCGCACCTGGGCCAGCGATCACCAAGCCCTGCTGATGCGCACATGGGGGGAATTGAACGCATGACCGGCGCCGATCGCAGGCGAACCATTGCGACCGTCACCGCGACACCACCGGCAACTCTCGCCCTGCGCTGGTCTGACGGCACGAACGCCGCGATCGACCTCACCCCGCGTTTCGGTGAGCGGTCATTGCGCGGATTGCGCGATCCGCAGTTGTTCGCACGGGCAAGCCTCGGCGACTGGGGCCACAGCGTGATCTGGCCGGATGGTATCGAACTCAGCGCCGAGACATTGTGGTTGGAGACCCTGACCGTGATCGGTCGGCCCGACACGCGCGCCTTCCTGGAATGGCGCCTGCGCCATGGCCTGTCCCTGAGCGCCACGGCCCAGGCGCTCGGCGTGTCACGCCGGATGATCGCGTACTATTCAAACGGCAAGAAACCCGTGCCCCGCCCGATCCTGCTTGCCTGCCGTGGCTGGGAGGCTGACGCAGCGGCCTGACGTTGATGGCGAAAGATACTTACACCACGCAGGCGCCACCTTGCCGCGCCTGCTGAACCGCTGGCACACCGGGCTGCTGAATCGAGAAAGCACTGGGAGTCTTGCCCTCCGGGATGTGCCGCACGCAAAGTGCTGACCGGATCACACTGGACGCCAGCCGCCAAAATGCTGAACACTGCCGGTTCGCACCGATCGAATATGCGACGGTCACGAGGACCCAATGGCAAGCCTTCTCGACCTGGGCGCTTATTTCGACCGCATTCAGTGGGGTGGTGCCGCCGAGCCCACGTACGCGACGCTCGCCGGACTGCTCGACGCGCACATGGCCCGCATTCCATTCGAGAACTTCGATGTCCTGCTCGGGCGCTCGGTGCGGCTGGACCCGGAGGGGTTGCAAGCCAAGCTGGTCCAGGCCCGGCGCGGCGGCTATTGCTTCGAGCACGCGACGCTGTTTGCCGCCGTGCTGGAAGCGCTCGGCTTCGCGCTGGTGCGCCACGCCGCCCGCGTGATCGTGTTCCAACCGCGCTCCGAAGTGCCGCGTAGCCACATGTTCCTGAGTGTAACAGTCGACGGCGTTCGCTACGTGGTCGACCCAGGTTTCGGGCCGTTCGCGTCCCGCCTGCCGCTGACGCTCGACGGCACCGGCGTCCCGGCAGAGCGCCCGACGCACCGCATGGCGCGTGAAGGAGATTATTGGGTGCTACATGCCCCGCGCGACGGGGTGGAGATCCCGGCTTGGATTTCCACAATGGAAGCCGAGAACCCGATCGACTTCGAGATGGCAAATCACTTCAAGGCGACGTACCCAGGCTCGCTGTTCGTGAACTGGATCGTGGCAAGCGCCGCCACACCGGACGGACGGGTGAACGTCATGAACCGCGACGTGACCCACCTGCGAGCAGGCGTGGCGACCAAGGTCCGTTTGCCTGACCGCAGGGCGCTGCGCACGCTGCTTGCGAAACATTTCGGCTTTGATCTTCCGGAAGTAGAGACCATGCGCGTGCCGGGGATTCCAGACTGGGCGTGACCGGGCGGGCCTGACCGACTGGGCGTGACCGGGTGTCGCCTCATCGGGTTTCCCCCCCCCGGCATCTGTCCTAGCCTGCCCTGCTGACGCTTGAGGGAGGATCAACATGATCATCGAAATGCGCACCTACACGCTGCAGCCCGGCATGCTGGCCGAGGTGGAGAAGCGGTTCGGCGCGGCGCTGCCGGTCCGCGAGAAGCACTCGAAGCTGGCCGCGTTCTGGCATACCGAGGTCGGGAAGCTGAACCAGATCATCCATGTCTGGGCCTATGACAACTTCGAGCATCGCGCCGCCGTCCGCGCCGCCGCGATGAAGGACGAAGGCTGGCCGCCGCCGATCCGCGAGTTCGTCGTGGCGCAACAGAGCGAGGTGTTTCACCCCGCGCCGTTCTCGCCCCCGCTCGAGCCGCGCCGGGTCGGTCCGCTGTTCGAGATCCGCCAGTACACGCTGATCCCCGGCGCCATTCCCGGCCTGATCGAGCGCTGGTCGGAAAAGATCGAGGGCCGTCAGAAGTTCTCGCCGCTGGTCGCCGGGATGTATTCGGAGTTCGGCGCGCTGAACAAGTGGGTGCACATCTGGGCCTACAAGGATGCCAACCAGCGGACCAGCGTGCGCGAAGCCGCCGCTGCGACAGGCCAGTGGCCGGCCCGCAATCCGCCCGGCGTGGTGGTGAAGCAGGAGAACGCCTTCGTGGTGCCAGCGGCATTCTCGCCAATCCGTTGATCCTCGTATCGTTCCGCCCGGGCACTGGCGATGCCGCCCGGGCGGGCACGCCGCGTCGCCAAGGGGGGTCATACGTCATGCATGTACGGCTGCATCAACTCGCCGCGGTCGGCCTCGCGAGCGCGCTCGCAATTCCCGCGCAGGCGCAACTGCTGACGCACCGCGATCTGTCCTACGCGATGGCAAAGATCATTGCAGAAACAGCGATCGAGAGTTGCGGCGCGAAGGGCTACGCCGTCGCGGCCGTGGTGGTGGATCGCGCGGGCGAGACGATCGTCGCTTTGCGCGCGGACAATGCCGGGCCGACCACGATGGAGAACGCGCGGCGCAAAGCCTACACCGCGCGCAGCTTCCGCACCTCGACCGCCGCCTACGCCAAGCGGTTCGCCGACAACGACCCGGTCGTGCGCCAACAGGTGACGCTGCCGAATGTCATTGCGATCCCGGGCGGTCTGCCGGTGAAGGTCGGCGACGACGTGATCGGCGGCGCCGGCGTATCCGGCTCGCCGGGGGTGGACGAACCCTGCGTCCAGGCTGGGTTGGACAAGGTAGCCGATCAGCTCAAGTGAGCGGGCAACCGGCAGGGTGCTCCCCCCCTGCCCTGCGCAACGGCCTCCGCCCTCGATGTTGACGCAACCGGCGTTATGCTATCGGCGTACTCCACGCGCCCCACAGACGAGGAACGCCTGATGCCCACCACCCCCGCCTATTGGCTGGTGAAGTCCGAACCCGACGCGTTCTCCTGGGACCAGCAGGTGGCCAACCGGGTCGAGCCATGGACCGGTGTGCGCAACCACATGGCCAGGAACAACCTGAAAGCCATGAAGCTCGGCGACCTCGTGTTCTTCTATCACTCCAATATCGGCAAGGAGATCGTCGGCGTGGTGCGGGTGGCGCGCGAGGCCTACCCCGACCCGAGCGCGGACAGCGGCGACTGGGTCAGTGTCGACATGGAAGCCATCGGGCCGATGCCGCGCCCCATCACGCTGGTCGAGATCAAGGCCACGCCCGAGCTGGCCGACTTCGCGCTGGTGCGCATGTCCCGCCTGTCGGTCATGCCGGTCTCGCCGGCGCATTGGAAGCTATTGTGCAAGATGGGCAGATGGAAGAGCTGACCCCCGGGTCAAGCGCCGCGGGGCCGATCCCCGGTAAGATGCGGGCGCTGTGCCGGTTGCAGGACCTCGCCGACGGTACTGGCAAGGGCTTCCCGCCGGCGGCCGGGGGCTTCGCCGGGCTGTTCGCGGTGCGCCAGGCGGACGCCGTGCACGTCTACGTCAATTCCTGCCCGCATCTCGGGATATCGCTGGACTGGACGCCCGATCGCTTCCTTTCGGCCGACGGCAGCCGTATCGTCTGTGCCACCCATGGCGCGGAGTTCCGCATCGCCGACGGTGTGTGCCTGCGTGGCCCCTGCCTCGGCGACCGGCTGGAGCCGGTCATGATCCAGATCAACGAC
>DASRQX010000030.1:0-54541 GCA_035696165.1 Acetobacteraceae bacterium
TCCGTTCGGCAATCAGGTTTTCCTTGATCATATCAACCAGATTCTCACCCTCGGCATATTGCGAGGCGGAGCGGGTCGCCAAGCCCTCAGGGTTGAAATTGGGCGTACCGCCGAGCTGATTGATCCTTTGCGCAACAGCCAGCATATGCTGCTGCTCTTCCTTCGCATGCTGTGCGAATTCCGCCCTGATGCCTTCGCTGGAGATCCCCGAGGCGGTGACCGCATGCATCGTATAGCGCAACACGCACACGATTTCGGTCGCCAGGACAGATTGCAATATCTCGATCGCCTGTTTCACGTCGCCGCGATAGGTCGTGGTCACTGCGCCCTTCGACAAATGCTGCCGCGCGCGCGCGCGCAGCGTTTGGACGTCAGTAAGAAAAGGCTTAGACCGCGCCTCCATGCTTGCAGAACGCTCGCTCACGTTGATCCTCCGGCGTTGGGCAGGGGCATAACGCGCGGGACCACTGCTGGTGCCCCGGTCATGCCCGCCGCGTACGGAGTCTCACGCGCTTGTGCGGGTGCATCCGCTGGTGGCGCGGCCGTTCACACCGCCGCGGTGACCACGATCTCCACAAGGTCATCGCCCTCAAGCTCGACGCCCAGGCACGCCCGCATCGGCAGGTTGGTGCGATCGACCCATTCGTCCCAGGCGCGATTCAGCTCTGGCTTGCTGCGCATGTCCGTAATGTAGACCATCGCCGTGAGAATGCGCGATCTGTCAGTGCCAGCCTCGATCAGATTGTGATCTATCACCGCCAGGGCATCGCGCGCCTGCGCATAGAGCGAAGGCGTCTTCGTCCCGGCCGTGGCGACCGTGCTGACCACGCCGTTGTAGATCACCGAGCGGCCGCGGGTCGGCGACAATCGCGAGGGACCGATACGTTTGATCATCGGACTTGTCCCATCTCAATCCTCGAACCCAATGAAGCTCATGAATTCCCGCGCCGGCTCGCGAGTCGTTTGCAGCGTGTTCTCGACCGCCTCGGGGTCAGCATAGCCGATCGCCATGCCGCAGACGATCACATCCTGAAACGGCAACACCAGCGCCGCGCGAACGGTATTAGGAAAATTCGCAAAGGCGGCCTGCGGACAGGTATCCAACCCCAGCCCCCGCGCCGCCACCATGACGTTCTGCAAGAACATGCCGTAGTCGAGCCAACTGCCGATCTCCAGCCGCCGGTCGATGGTGAATATTACCCCCACCGGCGCCCCAAAAAAGCGGAAGTTGCGCGCGTGCTGCTGCCGCATCTTGTCGGTGTCGCCCCGGCCGATCCCAAGCAGAGAATATAACCCCCATCCCACTTCCCGCCGGCGAGCCAGATAGGGCTCGAAAAACGTCTCGGGATAATAGCGATAATCCCGGACCTCGGTTGGTGCGCCAGCCAGGAACGCCGCTTCCACCGAATCGCAGAACCGCCGCAACCGCTCCCCGGCCATCGCATGCCCACACCAGGGCTGCATGTTCGTCCCGCTCGGCGCGCGCGCCGCCACATCCAGCAGATGCTCCACGGTCGCGCGCGGTATCGGCGTCGGCAGGAACGCCCGCAACGACCGCCGCGACGTAATCGCCGCGTCCACCGCTCCCAGCCCATCGTGTGACACGGTGTGCACTCTCCGCCCTGAATGGCATCACAGCGACTTGCTTGGCGGGCGGGCCGGGGTCAACCCCCGAAGCCCGCGGAGCGGGTCGCGCGCTTGCGCGCGAGGGGTTGAGGCCGGCCCACCCACCGAGCAAACTCGCAAGGCCATGGCCATCACCTTGTCGTCTCCCATCTCACGCGTCGCGCTGATCAGCGGCGGCGCTCGCGGCATCGGCGCCGGCATCGCCGCGCGCCTGCTCGCCGACGGCTGGCGCGTCGTGATCGCCGATAGCGACCCGAGCGGCGCACCACAAGGGGTCCGCCCGGTAGCCTGCGACGTAGCGGACGAAGCCGCGGTGGCCGCGCTGATCGCCGACGTTACCGCGCGCGAAGGCCGCCTCGATGGCCTAGTCTGCAACGCCGGTATCAACCTTCGCAAGCCGCTCGCGGACCTTACGCTGGCGGAGTGGACGCGCGTGCTTGCCGTCAACCTTACCAGCAGCTTCCTGTTGGTCCGCGCCGCGGAAGCCCTGCTGCGCGCGACCCATGCCGCGGTGGTCACAATCGCCTCCACCCGCGCGCATATGTCGGAGCCGAACACCGAGGCATATGCCGCGTCGAAAGGCGGCCTGGTCGCGCTGACCCATGCCTTGGCGATCAGCCTCGGCCCGGATGTGCGGGTGAACTGCATCAGCCCCGGCTGGATCTCCACCAAGGGCGGTGCGCCGCGACCAGAGGACCACGCATTCCACCCCGCCGGCCGTGTCGGTGAACCCGCCGACATCGCCAGCCTCGCCGTGTGGCTGCTCGGCCCTGAAAGCCGCTTCGTCACAGGCGCCGAATTCGTCGTCGATGGCGGGGTGACACGCAAGATGATCTATCCTGAATAAACCGCCACGACAGCTCGTAGGGTTTGCTGGCGCCATGCGCGTCACGGCGTTGAACGACAATCCGCTGCATGCAGCCGACGGAATTCTAACCCCAATGAGCGCGATCTTGCGGACGTGTGCGCGTTGCCAGCCAACATGGCGGACGAGGTGGCAGGCAGGGTGCCAGCGTCCGGCACTGCGGGCGCGATGGGCGGGATGACGATGCCTTTGCCGACGCGCTTGTTGAAAGCGACGCGGCCTTGGCCGTTACCGCGTGGGGGGCGATAGTCGCCGGCATGATCCGTCTTTCCGTCCTCGATCAATCCACCGTCGTCTCCGGCCGCATGCCGGACACCTCGATCCGCGAAAGCCTGGAGCTTGCCCGCCACTGCGAGGTCCTCGGCTACACCCGCTACTGGGTCGCCGAGCACCACAACTCCGACAGCCAGGCCGGCACCGCCCCGGAAATCCTGATCAGCGCCATCGCCGCCACCACGCATCGTATCCGCGTCGGCAGCGCCGGCATCATGCTGCCGCACTACTCCAGCCTGAAAATCGCCGAACAGTTCCGCGTGCTGGAGGCGATCGCGCCCGGGCGGATCGATCTCGGGCTCGGCCGCGCGCCCGGCTCCGACGGGCTGACTGCCTTCGCGCTCAATCCCGCCGCCAACACCGCCGCGGACAACTTCCCTGCCCAGGTGCGCGACGTGATCGCCTGGTCGTCCGGTCGGCCGCTGGTCGAGGGCCATCCGTTCCGCAGCGTCCGCGCCCAGCCGCAGGGACCGACAGTGCCAGAGGTTTGGATCCTGGGCAGCTCCGACTACGGCGCGCAGGTCGCGGCACATTTCGGGCTGCCATACTGCTTCGCCGCATTCATCACCGACGGCCAGGGCGCGGCCGACGCCATGTCGCTGTACCGGGACACCTACAAGCCAAGCATCCGCCACCCGGTACCGCACGGCGCCGTCTGCGTCTGGGCGGTGGCCGGCGAAACCGAGGACGCCGCCGAACGCCTGTTTTCCTCGCGCGCCCTGTGGCGGCTGGGCCGGGATCAAGGCCTGTTCGTGCCGCTGCCTTCGCCGGAAGAGGCCGCGCGCCATCGTTTCACCGAACGCGAGCGCGCCCATGTCGAGCGGCTGAAGGAACGGGCGATTTGGGGCACCGCCGCACGGGTGGGCACCAGGCTGCGCGTCCTGGCGGCGGAGCTGGAAGTCGACGAGGTTGCCATCCTGACCACCGTGCACGACCCGGCGGCGCGCCGGCGGTCGTACACGCTGCTGGCGGAGGAATTCGGGGTGCAGCCCGGCATGGCGGTGGGCGCGACCGCGCCGGCGCCGTTGGTCGTCTAGGTGTCATGCCCGCTCCGCTCACCGCCGCCTTCAGCGAGCGGAGGGGATCAGCAGGCTGCTAGAACGTGATGGTGGTGCGCAAGCCGAGAACGACCTCATTGCCGATCCGTCTGGGTGGGTCCAACTGGTTTTGCAGCCCGCCACCCGGTGCGAACACGTACTGGAAATCCGGCTGCAACTGCCACCATGGGGTGACCTGATACTGATACGTGATCTCGATGAACGTTTCGGTGCCGCGAGCCGGTGTTGACACGCCTGAGAATGCGGCGGCGTCGTTGTCCAGGGCCGCCGCGTTCCGACTGACCTGCGCGACGCCGAAGCCGATCCCAAATGTGTCGTTGTCGCGTTCGGCGAACGGAGCCGTCACGGTCAGGCCGGCGTCGGCGCTGAACGAAATCAAGTTGCGGTCCGGCGGCGCTGCCAGCAGGCGCCCAAAGACGCCTATCGCCCGCGCGCCCTGTGGATCCGGACGCCACACCATCTGGTCCGCCACCGCATAGGCACTGTAGTTGCCGTGATGCATGCGCGGCATGCCAGTGCTGCCGGGGTTGGCCAGAGACAGGCCAGACGTATCGAATCGCTGGTCGGGGAACGCACCGGAGTCATACCAGAACCCGAGTTTGTACGTCCCCGGCAGTCCGGTTGGCTGGCCGCCATGCGAAGCGTCATCGGCGGGCGGCTGGTTGACGGCAAACTGGATCTCAGTGATCCATAGCGCACCTGTATTGAGGTTGAACGCCGCACCAGCGGCCTCGGCACCGCGAAGCTGCGAGTCATTGTTGAAGGCGCCGCCGGGCGGGTTGTCGTCGTACACCCCGGTCAACAGGGTAAGCGCGTCGGTCGGGCGCACCCGCAATCGCGCGCCGAGCGAGGACAGCGGGTAGGCCGGCCCGCCGGCGTAAAGATCCTGCGACGGCAGCACCGGCCAGCCCATCGCGGCGTTGATGAAGATGGCCGAGCCTTGGCTGGCCATGAATTCCAGGTCGATGGCCTGCTGGCCGAGCTTCAGGTCCGCGCGGCCATCCGGGGTCGTCTGCTGGTACCACAACTCCCACAACCGGGTTGCGCGGTCGGCCTCGATGCTGCTGGCGGTCTGTAGCGTACCAAGATTGTCGGTGCTCAGGTTGCCGCCGTGGATCTGCAGAGCGCTGACGTTGAATGTACCTCCGGCCCAACCGATCGCCTTCCCGGTGTCGATCCCGAGGCTCATCTCGGTCATCCCGTCGTAGTCTGCGCCGCGATGGATTCCACCAGTGACGTTGCCGAGCACCTCGCTCGTCTCCTGCAGCCCGTATGATATGCCGCGACTACACAAGCCAGACCGCGCCCCGCCAGGATCGCCCAGCAGATTGCTACGCTGCCAGATCCCGGTCTGGGCGGCGGCAGGCGGTGCGCATGGGTCGCTCTGCCCAGAAGCCGATTGATCGCCTGCCGCCGAACCGGTGGGCTGATCAGCGCCGGGGCTGGCTGGCGTCGCCGGCACCTGTGCGAAGGTGGGACGAACCGCCAATGGGCACACGGCAAGCAGCAGGATGGCAGCGGCACGTCTCGCCGCGCGCGACCGCGATGCAGGTTGGATTTGTTCCAACACCTGCCTCCAAGAACATGATGGATGACGACTGGACGGGGGGCGCTAAGCTGTCGTGGCTACCGCCAGCCGCGCGATCGGCCTCGCCGCCACAGCCGAAGCCCGTGCCGGGTCAACCAGACAGACCATTGCACCGCCAGCGCCGCATCCCCGGGTGTGATGAGACGCGCGCGCAGCAGCGAGCGTCCGACGCACAACACAAGGCTCGCGGTCGCAAGGAGCGCGGCCGCGACGAACCGTTGCCCTTCGTCACGCAGGCGGTCCGCGTCGGGCGCGGACGCCACATGCACCACGCCACAGGGCGCCACGGGCAAATTGCCGCGCGTTCGCAGCAACAGCGTCGTGGAAGGCCGCGTCCAGATCTCGACCGGGGTCATGCGCGCCCATCGCGCAGAACGCGCTTCGGCGGCGTCCCGGGTCAGGTCGGGCAACGTCGGACAGGTGGCGTGCCTGCGGAACGCGATCATGGCCGCCTCCGTCCGCTACAGCCCCATCGCGACCTGGATCACCTTGAAGCCGATCAGGGCGACCGCCGCAATCAGATACCCGCGCAGCACGCTCATCCAGATCCGCTTCGCCAGGCTCAGATTGGGCGCCGACAGGTCGGACAACGGAGGCATACGCCAGGTTGCACGCACCGCGCGGCGCTGATCGGCAGGCAGCGCACCAACCGTCGCAAGCTCGGCACCGCGCCGATGCAGCAACGTGATGATGGCGAATCCCGTTATCCCGACCAGCGTCCCCACGCCGAGCACGGCGACAATCGCCTCGCCCGACATGGCCGGAAACGCGGTCGACGCAGTCAGGATGACCGACAGCATGACCAGCACCCAGATCACCGCGCCGGTGAACAGGTTCAGCCAACGGCCATTTACCCACGGCCCAAGCACGGCCTTGTCGTTGCACAACAGCAGCAGGAACACGGTGGCCGACGGCAACAGCACACCGGCCAGCGCCTGCACGGCGTTGGTCAGCAACCCGAGCAGCGCGTCACTGCCGAACACCACAAGCGCGGCCGCGACGGCGATCAACCCGGCATAGACCAGATAGAAGCCCCGCGCGTCGGTCGGATTGCGATGCAGCGAATGGCGCAGCGCCAGGACGTCACCGATCGCGTACGCCGTGGACAGCGACACGGCCGACGCGCCGATGATGCTGGCGTCCAGCAGAGCCAGTGCGAACATCACGCCGGCCGCCCGGCCCGCATGGGCTTCCAGTCCCCGGGCAAGGTCAGCCGCATCGGTGAACTGCCCGAAGCCGGCGGTGCCCTGAAAGGAAGCCGCGGCGAAGGCCATGATGGCAATCGCGCCGGCCAGCACCATGCCGATGCCGATCACCAGATCCGCCTTCTCATAGGCCATGAAGCGCGGCGTGATGCGCTTGTCGATCACGTAGCTCTGCTGGAAGAAAAGCTGCCACGGGGCGATAGTGGTCCCGACGATGCCGATCACCAGCAGCATGACGTCCGAGAGTTTCCCATCCGCCGGGAACCGCGGCACCACCAGGTCATGCCCGATCTCGGCCAGCGGCGGATGCGCCATCAGGAAAACCGGGACCAGCAGCAGGCTGAAGAAGCAGAGCGCCAGTGAGAACCGCTCGAAGCGCCGGAAACTGCCCGTGCTCGCGGCGGCGATGACGATTCCGGCGGCGACGGCGATGCCCCACACCCGCGGCACACCCAGATAGCCGAGCGCGAGGTTGATGCCGATGAACTCGGTGACGATCGTCAGCCCGTTCAGGATGAACAGGTCGATGACGCTGAAGGCGCCCCAGAATTTGCCGAACCGTTCCAGGATCAGGCGCGCATGGCCGACGCCGGTCACTGCGCCGAGGCGCAGCACCATCTCTTGGTTGACATAGAGCACCGGGACCAGCAGCAGCAGGGTCCACAGCAGCGCGGTGCCGTAGTTCTGGCCCGCCTGGCCGTAGGTGCTGAAGGCGCCGGCGTCGTTGTCGCCCACCATCACGATCAGGCCGGGGCCGACGATCGCCATCAGCGTGGCAAGGCGCGCCTTCCAGGTGCGGCGGTGGCGCGTATCACCCTGATAGATGGTGCCGAGAGCGCCTTCGATATCGCCGAGATGAGCGGGATCGAGGACGGCCGGGCGGACGGGTTCAGCGAGAACGGTGTCGTTGAGAACAAGGTCGGACATGGTGGCCTCACGGCGCTGGAAGTGTGGGCAGCTAGCCCCGACCAGAGACGGCCGGGCTGGCGCGGCCGAAGCCGCGCCGTGTCCGGTTCAGTCAGGTGGGACGCTGGGTGCGGGCGCCCGATCAAGCGTCCAGATGCAGACAAGGCGCCCACCGGGGTCTACTTCCCAGTGAGCAACGAGGCGCTGCCACGTTGCCACCGGCCGCTCCGTGCCGTGCCGGTCACGGAACGGAAAATCGATGGGCTGTTGCAACCCTGCCTCGAACAGAGCTGCACAGCCTGGCGCGATAATCTTCGGCATATAGGTCATTGCAAATGCCTCCCGCGGCAGCCGGGCCGCGTCGGTTGCGTCACTCTGTGCGCCGAACCCACTTCACACGGCCGCAACGATCGCGCTCTCCACAGCGAGATCGAGCATGCAGTGGATTACCGCCTTGATGGCCGCTCCCGTCGCGCCCTGCAGGCCCCCGGGGCGCGGCGTTCCCGCTACCGCGGGCGCCGGCCGCACCACCCCGTATCCGGCGTCGTACAGCACGCGCAGGATTGCGTCGCGGCTGCGGACAAGCCCGTCGTACGCCATGAGCACGCTGCCGGTCAGGGCGTTGAACTGCAGGGCCTGCACGGCCGGAAGCCGTTGCAGGTCAGCGCGCAGTGCGACTGCCCGACGGTCCTCGCCCTTCAAAGCGGGCACGACGATGCGGAGGCGCCCTGGGATGTCGTGCACCAGGAAGGCCTCGGCCCGGGGCGAAACCCCCGGCACTTGGACGAAATCTTTGAAAAGGGCGGCCATCGCTGCCTCCTGTTGCTCAAGCTGACTGCTCAAGCTCGGGAGGTTGGGGCCGCCTAGGGTTTAGCGCCGGAGCGCGTAAGCCTTGACGGACACGTGTACCACCCGAGCACGGATCCAGCCCATCGAAGCGGTCGCAGCCGGCACGATGTGCCTACTGTGGCTCTCCGAGGGTTGGCTGGTAGATCGCGGGTTCATGTGATCCCTACTGGTTGCGTGATCCGGCCGAAGCCGGGATGGGCGCAGACACGGGCCCGGGAAGGCTCGCCATCCGGTGCAAGGCGCGATATACTCATACCCAGTATGGGGTCAAGAGGTATGTCACCGGCGGACGAAGAAAAAACCAAGCTGCTGAATCGGCTCAACCGCATCCGCGGTCAGGTGGAGGCGATGCGACGAGCGTTGGAAAGCGAGGCGACCAGCGCCGCGGTGCTGCAACAGGCGACGGCCTGCCGCGGTGCGCTCGACGGCTTCATCGCCGAGGTGATCGAGGACCACATCCGCGCGCGCTTGGTTGACGTCGACGATCGAACATCCGCGAACCAGGCAGCCGAGGAATTGATCGGAATTGTCCACGCCTACCTGACCTGAGCCGGGCTCATCGTAGGGTGGGTAAGCTCTTGCGCCACCCACCACCTTCGGCGCAACGCCGGCGGCGTGGGACATAAACCGTGGGTGACTATCGCGGCGGGCATCCGGTCGGACCCGCCAGGACATGTCGGCATCCCACGATTCGGTAATGACCTGGCGTCGCCCTGACTGGCGGGCTTCGCCCTAGCGGCGGACCCGAGGGCCGCGGCCAAGCGTTCCGCCGGACCGCCATAGCTGAAAGCGGAACGCCAGATAGGCCACGATCGCCGCCCCGATCACCAGCGGGACAAGCGCCAGCGCGACCCACAGCGCCAGCGCGGCGACGACAATGCTGCCGGCCACAGTGACCACCACGATAGCCCAGAAGAAGATGCGCGCGGCCAGCGGCGGCTTCACCGGTTCGCGGAAGCTGCCATCCGGACGCATGTCGATTTCGAGGCGGTAGCGATCGGGCATGATACGCTTGACGTGGCGTGTCACCGGTTGCGGGTCAAGGTCGGCCGGCCAGTGCCGGTGCGATCGCCAGCGTAACACGCTGATGGTAGAGTTCCGATCAATCTCGGCGGAGGCAAGCATGAAAGTCGGGCTGTTCCTCAACACCCAGTTCCCAGCCGGGGACAACGTCGTGGCGCGGATCCCGGAACTGGTCGAGCAGGTCCGCCTGGCGCGTGACTGCGGCTTCGCCTCGTTATGGTTCCCCCACCACTTCCTCACCGCGCCGCTGCAGATGTTGCAGATCCACACTGCGATGGCCTTCCTGGTGCCGGAGGCCAAGGGCATGTTGATCGGGCCGAACATCCTGATCCTGCCGCTGCTCAACCCGGTGCATGTGGCGGAGGAATCGGCAACGCTGGATGTGCTGAGCGGCGGCAATTACATCCTCGGCGTCGGCCTTGGCTACCGCGAGACCGAGTTCGAGGCGTTCAACATCCCGCTGAAGGAGCGTGCGCCTCGGTTGGAGGAAAGCATCGCCCTGATGCGGCGCCTGTGGACGGGGGAAAAAGTCACCCACAAGGGCCGCTTCTACACGGTTACCGATGCCGGCATCAGCCTGAAGCCGGCGCGCCCGGGCGGCGTGCCGATCTGGATGGCGGCGCAGGTGGACCTGGCGATAAAGCGTGTCGCGCGGATCGGCGATGCGTGGATGATCGTGCCGGTAACCCCGCTCGGCAAGGTGGCGGAGCAGATGCAGACCTATCGCGCCGCGCTGGCGGAGACCGGACGAACCGCGGACGCATTCCCGATCATCCGCGAGTGCTATGTCGGCGCCAACCATCGGACCGCGCACGAAGAATGCCGCGGTCCGTTGCAATACAAGTACGATGCCTACGCGTCATGGGGCATGGGCGCCAAGGAGAAACCGCCATTCGAGGAGTACGCGCGCGATCGTTTCATCATCGGCGATGCGGCGTTCGTGAAGGAAGAAGTCGCCCGCTATACCGAGGCGCTCGGCGTCGATCATTTCATGATGCGTTGCCACTGGCCCGGCTTGGAGCAGGCAAAGGTGCTGGGTTCGATCCGCCGGCTCGGCGAGATATTCGGAAGCGCGCAATCACACGCCCTTCAAACCTCTCCCGCTCTTTCGCGGGAGAGGTCGAGGCGCGAAGCGACGAGGGTGAGGGTCGCGCCGCACCGCGACCCTCACCCGTCTCGCTAAGCTCATCGACCTCCCGCGAAGGACAGGCAAGGCGTGCGGACAGCAGGCCCGGGCGGATCGAAACCTCTACGCGCTCCCGATTCCCAGCAACTCGCCCATATTGCCGCCAAGGATCGCATCTTTCTCCATCGCGCTCAGAAAACCGCAATGCCGCCGCACGTAATCGACACATTGCGTGTAAGTGCAGAACCGCTCGACATTCGGCATGTCCGATCCCCAGACAAGCTTGTCAGCACCGAATAGGTCGCGCATCTGATTGATCAGCGATTGCGCCTCCGGGTATGGATAGTCCCAGACGCTGCCCCAGGTGATCGGGAACATGATCTCGATCAGCAGGTTCGGATGGCGGTAAGCATCCAGCACCTCGGGCGGAAACTCCCACTTTCCGGTCGGAGCGAAGTAGCCAACCGGCGGCCCCATCACCAGCACCCAGCGGACGTTGCGCCAGCGGTCCATCAACCCTTTCAGCTTGAGCACATTGGCGATCACGCTGGCGCGATCGTAGTCGGGGATTGCCGACATCTCGAAGAACACCGGCAGCCCGGCCGCATCCACCCTCGACCAGAACGCGTCCATGCGCGGATCGTCGAACGAGAGGTCGAAATCATGGCGCGCATACGGTTCGAGCGCGAAATACACCCCCCTAAGCCCCAGCACACCAACAGCCCGATCGAATTCGCGCAGCGCCGCATCGGTATAAGCCCGTGGTTCGTCCACGTTCAGCAGCCCAGTAAACTTCCCGGGGTATTGGCTCTGCGCGAAGGCGTTGTAGTCGTTCATCGCGCCATAGCCGCCACCCGCCTGCAGCACGCAATGA
The DNA here is from genome assembly GCA_035696165.1 of Acetobacteraceae bacterium. Lineage (GTDB taxonomy): Bacteria > Pseudomonadota > Alphaproteobacteria > Acetobacterales > Acetobacteraceae > Palsa-883. The sequence continues at coordinate 11,394 of DASRQX010000030.1, forward strand.
TCCACACCGGCATACTGCATCTGCGCCAGCATCAACTCCGGCGGCGCCACTATCTGCTGCATGGCGACCGGCATGTATTGGGAATGGTAGTCCTCGCCGTCGATGGTGAAATCCAGCCGCCCGTAATTGCCGACCCGAAAATCGACGTCCTTCAACCCCGACCACCCGTTGCGTCCAGGCTCGAACAGCAGCGCACCCGAGACCACCTTGCCGTCCCGCGCGCGGAACACCCGCGCAGCAGTGCGCGTCTGCACCTTTTGGATGTAGCGGCGATGGATCTCGCTGGTTGCGTGCCCGCAGGCGTCCGCCCAGTGCTGGAACACATGCGCATGGCAATCAATAATCATTCGATCAGCTCCGTTTGGCGACAGGCCGCTTCATGCACGGCTTTTCCGTACGTTAAGGTGACAGGCGACCCAGCTCGAACTTCGCGGCGACATACTCCACCGAACTCGGCTTGCAAATCGCTTGCGCATGCAGAAGCAAATCACGCGCGACGGAAACCCCACCGCTCAGCACCGCTCTTTCGCCAAGGTAGAACCCGGCCTCGCAATCCTGGTCCACCGATCCGCGTGCGGCCCCCTGCACGACAGCCGCCTCCTGCTCACCAAGAAAGACCGCTATCACCGGCCACGGCCATTCGGCACGATTGAGCGCACCGGCGTCGCGACGGAGATCAGCCTGCGACCCGTGCCCAGCCCGGCCTCGGGCCAGATCAAGCCACAGGGCGGCGTAGGCATCTGTCGGACCCAAAGCCAGGGACTGGGCGAAATCCTGCGCCGCCCCATCAAAGTCACCCAGGAAGAACCGCGCGCGCCCGCGGTTCTTCAAGGCGCCCAGATATTTAGGATCGAGACGAAGCGCCTGATCATAGTCCTGGATCGCGCGCCCATGCTCGCCGCGCGCGTCGTAGACCAGACCTCGATTGCTGAGCGCCTTAGAGAAGCTGGGATCAATCCGCAGCGCTTCGTCATAGTCACGCAGCGCCTTGTCACCATCTCCGGCATCGTCATGGGCATTCCCACGATTGTTGAACGCCTGCGCAAAGTCCGGCTTTAGTGCGATGGCGACGGTATAGTCCCGGATCGCCGCATCAAGCTGATCTCGGTCACGATACACGCCGCCTCGATAGAACCGCGCGACCGCAAGGTCCTCCCCGGCGCCACCGCCATCGATAACCGCCGCGCACCCGGCGATCCGCTGCTCGGGCGAGGCGTCGGCGGCGCCCGCGCAGGCTCGCCAGTCTGGATGCAGCCGCGCTAGCGCCGCGAGGAATTTTGCTCGTTCCGGCGCCGGCGGATAGGCACGCACGGCGTCTTCCGTAGCGGAAATCGCTGCCGCCAGGTCGCAGTGTTGGCCAACCAGCCATTGCATCGCTGCCAGGTAAGGATCGAGCTGCTCCGCTGCCAGAACATATGCCCGATCAGGCACGTCCGGACGATGCTCGTTGGCATTCCGGACCAGAAACGCATTGGCACTGGCACACAACGTCGGCGTGGCGTGCAGGTCGAGCTGATGGATATGGAACAGCGGAAAGCTGTTGCCATCTCGCAGCATCGCCTCGGCGTCGTCCTGCCGATGTGCCAGCTTGCGCACGCGCTCCACCGCCTGCGACTCTAGTGCATTGCCCTTGCCGATGAACGCCTGCCACTCGGACAGCGATGATTGGTCAGTCAGCCGTTGGAGCCGGGCGAGATTCGCCTGCTGCTCGGCAAGCTGTCGGGCGGCGAGCCGCGCGTGGTATTCCCGCTGGTCGATCACGGCCTGTCGCGAGGCCTGCATATCGACAATCGTCACATAGCCGAGCAACCCAGCCGACAGCACGAAAATCGAACCCCAGGCCGTGACGCTGATCGCAGCCGCCGGCCGCACTCCATGCAGCATCGGCAGCCGCGCCCAAAACGCGTAAAGTGCCAACGAGGGAGGCAGGGCAACCAGCACGATGATCGGCCAGTGCGGCGGGTTCCGCCCGTCCGACAGCATGATCAGCGCCGCGACCGCAGCCGCACCCGACAGCGGATGCAGCAGGAACGCCGCAATCGCCGCCCAGCCGGGCACCGAGCCGCCCGCGCAACCAAGCCCGAGCAGCACGCCCAGCACAATCCACAACAGCACAATGCCAATCAGGGCGTAGATCGCCGCGATGCCCTGATCGATCGACTCCAGGTCGGGCGCTCGGGCACCGTTCGACAGCATGAAGACGTACAGCAAACCCGCGACGACCAGCAGCACGACAAACCCGGCGGAAACCTTCCGTACGACGCGCGGCTCGCTGCCCATCAAAGCCACGCCGTTGTGCCTAACCTTTGTCGCGATCGACCACTGCCCGGATCTGCTCCGCCGGCACCGCCAGCGGCGCGATGCCCGCGCGCTCCTGCTGCAACAGCATGAATGATCGGCTATCACGCGCCGCCCAGCCGCGGTTCATCGCCTCGGTCATCTCCTGCAGGGCAAGATTGCACAACCGCATCGGGACGCTGACCTCCCGGCCAAGCTGCAACGCCAGCGACACATCCTTGTGCAACAGCCGCAGCGCGAAATCGGGAGGTTCATAACGGCCTTGCAAGAACTGGCCGCCCAACCTGTCGAAGGTACGCTGGCGGCCGGTGGCGCCTTGGCGGATCGCCTCCCACAGCGCCAGCGGTTCGACACCGGCCTTCACGCCCATGGTGAACACCTCGGCCAGCACCGTGTTGATCGCCGCGCCGGCGCAGTTGTGCGTCAGCTTGGCGATCGTTCCGGCCCCGATCGGCCCGATATACGCCGCCTGGTCACCCATTGCGCCCAACGCCGCGCGGAACTTGTCGAACACCGCCTTCTCGCCGCCGACCCAGATCGCCAGCCGCCCGCTACTGGCGCCGTGCGGTCCGCCGCTGACCGGCGCATCAAGGAAATCCACCCCCTGCGCGGCCAGTGTCACATGCAGCCGACGCACCGCGTCGACCGCATTGGTGGACAGGTCGAACCACGCGGCACCCTTGCGGAAGCCGCTCGCCAGTCCGTCCTCACCCAGCCCCACCGCCTCCACATCCGCCGGCGTCGGCAATGATGTGAACACCACGTCGCATGCCTCGGCCACTTCACGCGGGCTTTCCGCCCAGACGGCGCCGTTGGCCAGGTGCTGCGAGGCAGCCTGTCGGGTCAGATCGTGCACCACCACCTCATGGCCCCCCTTCTGCAGGTTGGCCGCCATGCCCCGCCCCATCATGCCCAGCCCGATGAAACCGATCCGCATCCTATCCTCCCTTCGCCTGTTTCATTCCGCTGCCACCGCTTGTCGCCGGCCATGGCCAATCCACACCACCGCCACAGCGCCAATCGCCGACAACACCATGATCGGCATCAGTGACAGCGGATAGCTGCCGGTCGCGTCCTTGATCGCGCCGATCAGGTAATTGGCACCGAAGCCCGACAGATTGCCCAGGGCATTGATCTGCGCGATGCCGGCCGCCGCCACCGGGGCCGCGAGGAACTCCGTGGCCAACGCCCAGAATGGTCCCTTGCAGGCATAGGTCCCCACCAGCACCAGCGTCAGCAGCGCGACCATCGGCCAGAGTTGCGAGACGAAGAACGTCGCCAGCAGACCGACGACGATGGTGCCGATCGGAATCGCATTGTGCCACACCCGTTCGCCGGTGCGATCGGATTGACGGCCCCACAGGATCATCAGCACGGCGGCGATCCCGTACGGCACCGCATTCACCAATCCGGTATCGAAATTAGTCAACCCGAACGACTTGAGGATCTGCGGTTGCCAGATGGCGAGGCCCGAACTGGCACCGGCGGCACCGGAATACACCAGCGCCATGATCAGCACATGCTTCTCGCGCATCACCTTCCAGACTGACATGCGCGGCACGCGTGCCCCGCGATCACGCTCGGCCGCCAGCCGTGCTGCCAGCCAGGCGCGCTGCTCGGGTGACAGCCATGTCGCGTGCTCCGGCTTGTCGGTAAGCCAGATCAGCGAGGCCACACCCATCAGCGCGGCGGGGATCGCTTCCAGGATGAACACCCATTGCCAACCGCGTAGCCCGAGCCAGCCGTCCATCCCCAGGATCGCGCCTGACAGCGGCGAGCCGATGAAGCCGGCCACCGGGATCGCCACCATGAAGATTCCGACAATGCGTGCGCGATGCGCCGCTGGGAACCAGTAGGTCAGATACAGGATCACGCCCGGGAAGAAGCCCGCCTCTGCCGCGCCCAGCAGAAAGCGCAACGTCAGGAACGAGCTGACCCCGGCGGTGAACGCCATCGCGCCCGAGACGATGCCCCAGGAGATCATGATGCGCGCGATCCAGCGGCTCGCGCCGAAGCGCTCCAACGCCAGGTTGCTCGGCACTTCCAGCAGGAAATAACCGATGAAGAAGATGCCGCCGCCCAGGCCGAAGATGGTCTTGGTCAGACCAATGTCCTGGTTCATCTGCAGGCCGGCAAAACCCACGTTCACGCGGTCGATATAGCAGATCAGGTAGGCCAGTACCAGGAACGGCAGCATGCGCGTGAAGACGCGGCGCATCGTAGCCGCTTCCAGCGCAGCCTCCCGGGTCGAGACGGACGGCATCGGCTTCCTCCGGTTCGTGGTATCAGGACCGTACGACCGGCGGCGCAAACCGGCAAACGCGGGCAGGAAGTTGAATTTGCAACCAATCGTCCGCAACGAGAACGCTTCAAATGACCGGCGTCGCCGGCGGCCCGCCTTGCTCCCAGACGTTGAACGTCGCGTCCCACCGCGCGATGCGGCCATCGCGCACCATCCAGAACTCGGTGCCGCGCCCCTGCATCGGCTTGCCGGTCATGGCGTCTTCCCAGGTGGCGTCCCAGGTATTCCCGATCACGTCGCCCATCACGCAACGCAACGTCTTTTTCAGCCGGTAGTCTTTGGTCCGGGCGAAGCGTGCCGTCAGAAACCGCATGATGGCGTCGCGGCCGTGCATCTCGGGGAAGTCGGCGAAGCGCGCGACGGCGTCCTCGGTGAAGCCGGCGCCGATGGCGTCAATATCGGCAGCGTCGAAAGCGTCCTCCACCGCCTGCACAAGACGCGCGGCGGCAATCCAGGTGAGCGGGCGCGCCTCGATCGCGGCGAAATTCATGACGTACCTCCAACCGTGCTCGCGCGGCGGGACTCCATGGCATGCCGGGCGCCGGCAATGCCGCCAGTCTGCGGCGCAACGAGGGCCGGCTCAAGCCGGGCAGGGAAACCACCGATAATCCGAACGAACCCGTTATGCGCCGCCAGGTCGATACCTATGCAACTCGGTTCCGTCGGCACTCGCTGGATATCCCCGCGCCACCGGGCTGCCGAATACCCGGCGCGACGCCACACCTGCCGCAAATCCCGCCACGTCCGCCACCGGCCTTCCGGCGGACAGTCACACCCCTTTCCATTGCAGGATATACAATCCAGCGTCGTAATCAGTCAGATAGATCAGCCCATCGGTCGACACGAACAGGTCAGCGCTGTGCCGCATCTTGGCCCGGCCGCGCATCGGTTCCATCCAGACCGACGGCTGCGGCGGCACGAAATAGCCGATCTCCTTCGGCCGGAACGCATCCGTGATGTCGAACACGCGCACCCCGGCGCTCTGCCACGTCGCAAAAATCGTCGTCGAGGACTGCAAAGATCCCGGCCGGTTCTCGTGCAGATTGTGCGGGCCGAACTGGCCGCCCTTGCGGACATAGTCCTGGTCCGAAGGCGTCGGCAGCGTCGCGATCGAGACCGGATTGGCCTTCTCACGAATGTCGAACACCCAGGTACGCTTCATCTGCTCCTGGTCGATGTTCAGTACCGCCTCGTCCGCCACCACCAGCAGGTCGCGGTCGTGCAATGGCAGTGCACTGTGCGTGCCGCCGCCGAATGGCGGGCACCAGTTGCGCTGCGCGATCAGCTTCGGCGCCGTCTTGTCTCGCACATCCAGAATGGTCAGCCCGCCATCCCGCCAGCTCGCGTAGGCGTACTCGTCCTCCACCACCGCGTGGTGCAGCGCCGTACGGCCGTCCCAACTGGGCGTCTCGCCGCCGGCCGCCCACATGCCGGGGATCCACCACCGACCGACCTCGCGCGGGCGGGTCGGGTCCGCCAGGTCGATGATGATCAGGATATGGTCGATGAAGCCATCAAGCAGCGCCGAGGCGTACGCATAGCGCCCGCCCACCCACCAGATCCGGTGCAGCCCCAGCCCCGCCACCTCCATGAAGCCGATAGCGCGCGGGTTGGCGGGATCGCGGATATCGTAAACCCGCATCCCGGCGGAAAAATCCTTGCCGCGGACGCCATACCGCGAGCTGTCCACCTGGTTGGACCGGCTGTAGTAATCCTTCTGTGACAGCAGCGCCTTGAGATCGAGCTCCTCGATGCACAGCAGCAGATCCTCCGCCGTCTGCAGGTGCATGCACCAGGAATTCGGGTGGATCGGCATGAAGTTCACCGGCTTCGGATGGCGTGGGTCGCGCACGTCGGTGACATTGATGCCGCGGCTGACACGGGTGCCGACATACGCGTGACCGCGCGCCACCATCACCTGCACGCCATCGCCGCGACCGCCTTGGTCGGAGTGGCCGACCAGTTCGATGTTGTGCGCGCTCTCCGGCACGATCTCGCCGTCTCGCATGTGAGATTCCTCCAAACACTGGCTCGGCATCATGGCCCCGAGTCCGCGTTCGCGCCACCGCAACTGCAACCGGCAGTATGACAGTTGGTCGGTCGCTCGCGTTTCCGTAGCGGTTTCCTGGAGCGCCGCACCGGCGCGGCAGACTGTTGCACGGGGCCGCGATCGGGCACTCGATCCATGCGAAGCAAGCAGGATTTTACCACGAAGAGGCCGGAAGTGCCACGAAGGGCCATCACGAAGAAAGGAAGCGTGGTGCAGTGCATGGTGTTTCATCAAGTTCTCGCGCGAAGCGCCAGACGCCTTCACTGCTTCGTGGCTCTTCGTGGTTCTTCCTGCTTCTTCGTGGTAAAATCTTGCCTGCTAGATTACTGACGATGCGAGGCACAAGATCACTGGCACCAGGAGTCCCACCCGGTGCTAGTACCGCGATTCCATGAAAACACACATATCTGCGATGCAACACGATCGGTCGGACACGCGGCGGATAATCCAGAGTCAGTAAAGATTTCTAGCCGCCGATGAACGAAAATAAGCGCCGATATACCGGTTTTGCGGGTGCGTCATTCGTTCAATCCGCGGGTCAGTCACCGCTGCATCCGCGTTCATCCGCGGCTGAAATTCCTTGCTGCTTGATCACGCAACCGCAGCCACATGGAATGCGGCACTATGTCTCCTTCCTGACTATGTCGGGTACCCTCCATCCAGTCTGATTTCCTCAGCAAATATGTTCGGTCCATAGCGACATAGTCTTGCTCCTTTCACCAACCCGTGTGGAGAAGGAGTCGACCGTGAAGTTCATCGTCAACGATCATATGGTTCTCATACGTGCGCCAGAAGGATCTCTGGCGCCATACATCGCTTCATTTTCTGAGTGGGTGATTGGGCAGGGCTATGCTCAATGTTCGCTGCGGCAGCGGGTTCGGATTGCCGCGGGCTTTAGTCGCTGGCTCGCGGCGAAGTCGGTCCCATTGAACGGCGTGTCGTATCAGCACGCCGCCCAGTACTTGCGATATCGCGCACACCGGCAGCGAGTTTGTGAAGGTGATGCCACCGCGCTGAGGCAGTTCCTCGATTTTCTACGCACTCAGGGTGCAATTCCAGCAGAGAAGCGACGTCAGCGACAACCGAGCCCAGCTGAACGATGTGCTCAGGCATATGAACGGTACCTGCGTGAGGAGCGGGTTTTGGCAAAGGCGACGATCGCCAACTATGTGCCGTTTGCTCATGATTTCCTCAAGGATTGGTTTGGCAGCGGACCGGTCAGGCTGTCGCGGCTACGTGCCGAAGACGTGCCGAAGACGTGGTGCGATTTGTCCAGCGTCGGGCGCCACAAATGCACCTGAAGACCGCCAAGCTCCTGACCACCGCGTTGCGTTCCTTCCTCCGATATGGGCGCTATCGTGGTGATATCCAGTTGGATCTGGCCTCAGCCGTTCCACTTGTTGCGAATTGGTCAATGTCGACGGTTCCTCGGGCGATTGAGCCTGATCAAGTGCGTCGGCTGTTGGCCAGCATCAGTCGTCGTACCGCGGTTGGGCGACGCGACTATGCGATCTTGCTCCTGCTTGCGCGGCTGGGCCTACGCTCTGGTGAAGTGGCATTTCTCGAACTCGATGATATTGACTGGAAAGATGGATCTCTGAGCGTGTGCGGCAAGGGTGGCCGTCGGCTCCAGCTTCCATTGCCCGCCGACGTCGGTGCGGCGATCGTCGCATATCTACAGAACGGACGACCGCCCAGCGACAGTCGGCGCGTGTTACTTCGGGCTCGGGCTCCCGTCCAGGGATTTCTTGGCCCGAGCGCCGTGGGAACGGTCGTGCGTCATGCGCTACTGCGTGCTGGCATCGCTGCTCCCACAACCGGAGCCCATCAGTTCCGCCATGGGCTGGCCACCGAGATGCTGCGTCATGGCGCATCGCTGAGCGAGATCGGTGAGGTATTGGGTCATCAAAGCCCTGAGACTACGAAGATCTACGCTAAGGTGGATCTTTGTGCGCTGCGAACACTCGCGCTTCCATGGCCGGGAGGTGTGCGATGAACACCCTCCGACAAGCCGTGCATGAGTACCTCGCGATACGACGCAGCCTGGGATACAAGCTGCAGGGCGCTGGTACAAGGCTGCTCAGCTTCGTCTCGTTCATGGAACGGCATCGCGCCGCATATATCACTCACTCATTGGCGCTCACGTGGGCCAAACAACCATTGGGCGTACAGCCAGACGAGTGGGCGCGACGTTTGAGCGATGTTCGCACGTTCGCACGCCATCGAAGTGCCGCCGATCCGCGCACGCAGATTCCGCCGGCAGGGCTGTTGCCGTACCGACCGAAGCGAGCTCAGCCTTATCTTTACTCGGACAAAGAGATCGAAGCCTTATTGCGCGCGGCGCTGAAGCTTCCCTCCAATGGTGGACTGCGGACCTGGACCTACCATTGCCTGTTCGGTTTGCTGAGTGTCTCCGGCCTGCGCGTCGGCGAGGCGCAAAACCTCGAACTGCGGGACGTTGACCTTCAAGCCGACGTGCTGACAATTCGAGGTGCCAAGTTCGGCAAATCTCGCTTGGTGCCGCTGCATATTTCAACCCGCAAGGTGGTTGCTGATTACATTGCACGACGCGAGCGGGTGTGGGCGAGACGACCGGTCTCTTCCTACCTGTTCGTGTCGAACTGGGGTAACCGGTTGGATGGAGGCGAGATTCGCCGAACGTTTTACCTCCTGTCTCGGCAGATTGGACTGCGGGGGCCGTCCGATAGTCGCGGGCCGCGTCTGCACGATATGCGCCATGGATTTGCGTCGAAGACACTATTGAGATGGTCCCGCGCCGGCGAGATGCCGAGCAGCGCTTGCCCATTCTGTCCGCCTACCTCGGGCACGCCCATTGCAGCGATACCTTTTGGTATCTGACCGCCATGCCAGAGTTGATGCACGAGGCGATGGTGCGGCTCGAGCGACGCTGGGAGGATCGGCCATGACTGCCGCTCTCAGTCTCGCTCCGCTTTTGGAGCGCTTTTTTACCCAGCGCCTGATGCAGCAGCGGCAGGTCAGTTCACACACAATCAGTTCATATCGCGACACCTTCCGTCAGTTCCTCAAGTTCGCTCGGCAGTGGCTGCATAAGGCCCCCTCAGCGCTGATGTTCGAACAGATCGACGCTCCCCTGATCATGGCGTTTCTCAATCACCTCGAGAAGCAACAAGGAGTCAGTGTTTGCAGCCGGAACCTGCGGCTGACTGTTATTCACTCGTTCTTTCGCTAAGCCGCCTTCGAGCTGCCGACCCACGCTGCCCAGATCCAGCGCGTGCTCGCCATCCCCAGTAAGCGCTTTACACGCACGCTCGTCCGCTTCCTCACGCGTCCGGAGGTCGACGCTTTACTCGCAGCCCCCGACTCCCAGACCTGGTTCGGGCGACGCGATCACGCGTTTATCCTGATGGCAGTTCAAACCGGATTGCGGCTGTCGGAGATCACCGGGGTCAAACGCGAAGACCTCGTCCTTGGGGCCGGCGCTCATGTGCGGGTTATCGGCAAAGGCCGCAAGGAACGTTGTACTCCGTTGGCAAAGCCAACCGTCGCTGTTCTGGATGACTGGCTGCGTGAACCGCAAAGGGCCGATGGACGCTTGCTGTTTCCAAACGCCAAAGGCGAGCGCTTGAGCGTTCATGGCGTGCAGTACTTGCTGAGCAAATACTCAACCCAAGCCGCCCGTGCCTGCCCATCATTGAAAGGAAAGCGGGTTACCGTCCATCTGCTTCGACACACAATGGCGATGGAACTGTTGCAATCCGGTGTAAACCGAGCCGTCATCGCGTTATGGCTCGGTCATGAACCGGTGGAGACCACGCAGATCTATTTGGAGGCAACACTCGCCATGAAGGAAGAGGCGCTAGCCAAAACCTCACCCCCAAATAGCAGGTCGTCTCGTTATCGCCCGGGCGATCAACTGCTCAACTTTCTGGACGGCCTGTAGCGTCGAGAAAGACTATGTCGGGTAGCTGGCCAAGCCTCAATACGCTGCGAACGGTGATTTGCAGCCAAAAGCTGCAGAGCGCACTGCGTTACCCGACATAGTCAGGAAAGAGACACAGTGGCGCCTATGTCGCCGACGACATAGCCGTCAAAGGCCGGCAACAATTCCCCTACGGTGGGACCGCCCGAAACCGCGATACGTCGACAGCCGGAAAATCAGGCGGCTTCCGGGCGACTGGAGCGTGGCAACCGGCGGTTGCAATGACATTGTTCGATCGAAACCACTAGTTTCGACGAGGTTCTACAACCAGCCACGCATTTGACGGCGCTGGAGCCCGATAAGGCTCGTTTCTCGGAAACGCCGGTACTAGACCTTCGACCCGCCCAAATGCACGCCAAACCCGCCAGCCACACCCGCCAGTTCCAACAGCTCGCGCTTCGACACCACAAGGTCGGCAGAACTGCCACAGTCCGCCGCGCCGCCACTGGTGTGCGAACCCGCCCAGTGGATCAGATACGACCCGTCGCCGGCCGGCTGCCGGGCCACGATCACGAAGCTGCCGCCGCCGCGCGCCATCACGTCCGACGCCAGCACACAGGTGCGGCCACCTTGCCGCGCCGTCACGTTGACCGGAAGCTCATCCTGGCTCGCCTGCCGCAATGAAAAATCAGCGATGTCGCCGACCGTCGGCTCAAGCCGCTCCGCGAGACGCAGGCACGAGCCGATGATGACTGCCATGCAGACCAGCGCCATGGCGACGAAGGTCAGCACGGTTCCCGTGGTGGGGGTGGCATCAGAAGAATCCGGGTGCATCCTGTTCCTCGCGCGATCGTGGCCTGGGCGGCGGTCCGCCTCCCCCTTTTCGCGTCAGGCCCATCGTCGAGGCCTTCTTGGACCCAATGCCAAATCCCGGCACCGGTCATCGAGACGACATGCTGCAATGCAATATAATCCGTTCTGAGCGGTTAACGCCAGATGATTTCGCATGGTTCGCAGCGCAGCCATGCGGCGTCCGCAGGCCTGAGCCACCCAGCCCGCCGCGCATTGCGCCGAGGCGTCCCGACTCCGGCTGAATGGGTCCGACTTCACTTTCCGACGCCGGCAGGAAGCTGACCAAGGGGCCAAAGCGTTGTCCCTGTCGCCGGCGCGTCTGCCGGCCCGGCCTAAGCTCCTCGATTGCCGGCCGGGTAACGTTTTCGGAGGCTCTCGTGCGCGTCTTGTTGATCTACTGCCATCCAGTGGCGAACAGCTTTGCCGCCGCCGCCCACGCGACGGTGCTGCAAGCCCTGGTGGCCGGCGGCCACGCGGTGACCGACGTCGATCTATACGCCGAAGGCTTCGATCCCGTGATGAGTGCACAGGAGCGGCTCGACTACCAAAACACCGCTCGCAACGTCCGACCGGTACGCAAATACGACGACCAGCTAGCCGTCGCAGACGCCCTGGTGCTGGTATATCCAGCTTGGTGGTACGGCATGCCGGCGATGCTGAAGGGCTACTTCGAGCGCGTCTGGCTCCCCGGCGTGGCCTTCGACGTAACGCCTGACGGGCGCGTGCTCACCGACCGGCTGCAGCGCATCCGGCGCATTATCGTGGTAACGACCTATGGCGCGTCGTGGTGGATGGTGCGCCTCGCGATCGGTGATCCCGCCCGCAAACTGATCGCGCGCGCCATCCGCGCGTTGTGCGCACGCAACTGCCGGGTGGACTGGTATGTCCACTACAACATGGACCGTGCCACACCCCGCCAGTTGAGCCACTTCCTCGAGCGCGTCCGCACCGGCATAACCCGCCTCAACTAGCCCCTTCGCCTGTGGGGCGGCAATGCGAAGCGCGTTCCGCCATTTCGGTGCGATCCCGTCATGGCCGGCCCTGAGAGTCAATCGTTTCGGCAATGGGTATAAGTTTCCACCGGCACGACCGACCCGCCCTGAATGAAACAAGTTGGTGGAATTCGGTCCGGTCAGGAGAAAATCTTTCTTGCATCTGTTTAGACCACCCATCGCGCCAACCGCCCAGCTCCGCCACGACCCTCCGCACCACCCCGCACCACGCGCCCGGAGCCGGCTGGCGGAACAGCCGCAGCGACCCGTACCAGGCGCTGGCGTCGCTTCCCAACTGCCAGCGCCAGTTCGGCGCGAACGGCAGCATGACCCAGCACGGCACGCCCATCTCGCCGGCGAGATGGGCAACCGAGGTATCCACCGTCAGCACAAGATCAAGACCGGCGATCAGTCCCGCGGTCTCGGCGTAATCGCCCAACCGCGCCGACAGATCCGGCAACCCCGCCTCGAAAGCCCAAGGGCCAAGCTGCAAAGAAACAAAGCGGACACCAGGCGCGGCCGGCAGCGCCTCGACAGCATCCGGTGGCAAGGACCGGCGGCGATCAGTCGAACGATCCGGATCGCCGGCCCAGGCCGCCCCAACCTTGCGCCCGGCCGGTAGCTCCGCCCACCACGCGGCAGCGCAGACCGGATCCGACACAAGATAGCCCTTAGCCGCCGGTATCGTGGCCGGGCCGGTCGCAAACGCCCGCAGCAGGCTCATCTGATCGATCCACGCATCGTACGGAGGCATCGCCGCGTCAACCGGGACCGCGATGACACCAGGCAGCGTGCCGAGCAACCGGACCAATCGCCCGTCGCAGGCCAGGATCACGCGGGCGCCGCGCGCCGCGATTAGGGGCAGATACCAAGCAAACTACATGGTATCGCCGAACCCCTGCTCGGCGTGGACCAGGATGGTGCGGCCTGCCGGATCGTCGCCCGACCACACCGGCCCAGGCAGCTCAATGAAGTCGCGGCGGAAGCGGTCGTGCCGCTTGCGCCACTCGTATTCAACAAAGCCGCGCGTGAAATCGCCGGCCAACAGCGCGGCGACCGCCAGGTTCCAATGCGCCTCGACCATGTCGGGTCGCAGCGTCAGGGCATCCTCACAGGCGGTGGCCGCCACCGCCAGCCGACCGCGCGAGGTCAGAATGAATCCAAGACTGGCATGCGCCTCGATCAGCGTCGGTCGAGCGCGATCGCCCGGCGCACATCGGCCTCGGCCACCTCTAGTTCGTCCAGATCGGCCGGCGCGTTGCCGAGGTTAAGATGGGCCGCGGCGTCAGCCGGATCCGCGGCAATCGCCTGGCGAAGTACCACGATGGCATCCCCGGGCCGACCGAGTGTGCTGAGCGCAGTACCGCGAAAAAAACCGCCTGCGCATTGCCCGGGTCCTGTGCCAGCAACGTGTCCGCGGCAGCCAGCGCGTCGACGGCCTGGCCCTCGGCCAACAGCGCGGCCCAGGCCAAGACGAGCGGCAAGATGCCACGGGCGCAGCATCGCCGCGCGACCCAGGCTGTTCATCGCCGGCGCGGTCTGCCCAGTGCCAAGTTGCAGCAAGCCATACAAATAAATCGCATGCGGGTGGTCCGGAGCGTCGGCAAGCACCTCGCGATACAACGTCTCGGCCTGCGCGTAGTGGGCGGCCTGCTGATGACGGATCGCGGCCAGGAGCGTCGCGGGAACGTCCAGCATCTCCCACCATGACGCGGGCATGATGAAGATCGGGTTACCGCACTGGGGGATTGTCCCCCGCGCCGGGGCCCTGAGCCGTCCTCAACTCGCTGCTGCGGCAACCATGGCCCCGCGGGCGCACGCCAGGGACCAGCCAACCAGGGCTCAGCCAGCCAGGCGATCAGCCGGCAGGTGGCACCGAGCGGGAGGGTACTGCGCGGGATGGCACTGCACGGGACGGCACCGGCCGAGGATGCCGAACAGCACCGCGCTCGCCGCCAGCGCCGACCACCACGAATCCGTCACCACCTCGTAATCGACGCTCGCCACCGTCATCGCGGAGGCAAACGCGGCGAAGGCAAACGGCCGAATGGCGTCCGGCAGCCGGCCGATCCGCCGCAACACCAGCAGGGCGAAGACCAGCCCCAGCGCAGCGCCCAGTGCGCCCAGCTCCACCCACAGCTCCAGCCACTGGTTGTGCGGGTAGATCCCACGCGGACCGGTGTAGACATAGCGGGACAGCTCGTCCGGATGGATCGGCACGTATGTGGCAACCCGCAGGCCCCACCCACGGATCGGATGGTCGGAGACCCGCGCGGTCATGTAGTCCCAGATCTCCAGCCGGGCGACGCCGGAGGGCTTCAGGAACCGCGCCAGCCCAGCCCGCTGCTCGGCTAGCAGCCGCAACGCCAACGGCAAAACCGCAACGTACGCTGCCACACTTAACGCCAGTCCGATGGACGCCAGCCTCGACCCGACCCAAGCCAGCGCCAGCACGATCGCCCCGGCGCCGACGGCAACCCAGGCGGCAAGGCTAAGCGTCATCGACAACATCACCCCAACGCCAAGGACCATCACCCACACGGTCCACCATCGCCGTCGCCACCAGGCGTGCGCCAGAACGGGCCACGCAATCAACACCAGATAGTCGCACCCGCGATTGTATTTCGTGGCCGCATTGACACCCGGTTTGATGCTGATCGCGGATTCCAGCGGGTACCCCAGCACCCGGTCCAGGCACGCCACCGCAACGCCGACCAGCGTCGCGATCACCAGCACCCGGAACAGCGTCTCCACCAGTTTCGGCCGATCGTAGCGTCCGGCAAGGAACACCAGCATCGCCACCAGCACGCCCGTCAGGCCCAGGGCGGCCCGCACGCTCTCGCGCGGAACGATGGACCACGTCGCACTGACCCAGCACAGTGCCAGGAACAGGCCGGCGATCGCAGCGAGGGGTCGGTCGATCGCCGGCACCCCCCGCCCGACGCCAAGCCCGGACAAAAACTGCACCGCCGCCAGTCCGATGATCATCGAGGAATAGGACGGGCCCGCTACCAATCCGACTGTCGGCAACGCGGCGAACGCCAGTACCGGTGCGCAGCCGTCGATGACGGGTTCGATCGTTTTGGCGAACCGTCTCAGCGGCCGATCCAGCATCACATCCTCCCCCTCCCCTTGAGGGAGGGGGAGAAATTGTGATGCTTCGGATGCGCCTGCCATCGCGACCGCCTACCTCGCCTGAGCGCTCGCCTCGCTGCGCGTCGCCCCAGCGCGCGCCGCCAGCGCGGCCGCCATGAACTCGTCCAGGTCACCGTCCAGCACCGCGTCCGGGTTGCCCTTCTCGACGTTGGTCCGTAGGTCCTTGACCAACTGATACGGCGCCAGCACGTAGTTGCGGATCTGGTGGCCCCAGCCGATCTCCGTCTTGGCATCTTCCTGCGCCGCCGACACCGCATCGCGCCGCTGCAATTCCGCCTCGTACAACCGAGCCTTCAACATTGCCATCGCCATCGCGCGGTTGCGATGCTGGCTGCGATCGGTCTGGCACGCGACGATGATGCCCGACGGAACATGCGTGATGCGGATTGCGCTCTCGGTCTTGTTGACGTGCTGACCGCCGGCGCCTGACGCGCGGTAGGTGTCCACCTTCAGGTCCGCATCATTGATCTGGATGTCGATGCTGTCATCAATCACCGGATAAACCCACACCGACGCGAAACTCGTATGCCGCCGCGCCGCGGAATCGAACGGGCTGATCCGCACCAGCCGATGCACCCCGGCTTCCGTCTTCAACCAGCCATATGCATTCGGCCCGCTTACCTTCAGCGTCGCCGACTTGATGCCAGCTTGTTCGCCCTCGCTCTCTTCCAGCCATTCCACCTTGTAGCCGTGCTGTTCGGCCCACCGCGTGTACATGCGCATCAGCATCTCGGCCCAGTCCTGTGCCTCGGTGCCTCCGGTGCCGGCATTGATCTCGACATAGGCGTCGTTCATGTCCGCCTCGCCGGACAGCAGGCTCTCGATCTCACGCCGCTTCGCTTCCTCCGCCAGGGCGCGCAGCGCGGCCAACCCTTCGGCCACCATGGCTTCATCGCCATCGGCCTCTGCCATCCCGAGCAGCTCCAGCGTGTCGGAGACCTCGGATTGAAGTTTGCGCACCCCCTCGATCCCGGCAGCCAGTTGATTCCGCTCGCGCATCAGCTTCTGCGCGGCCGCGGCGTCGTTCCAGAGGCTGGGGTCCTCGGCGCGGTGGTTCAGCTCATCCAGCCGGGCGATCGCGGCATCCCAGTCAAAGATGCCTCCTCAGCAGCGCGACGGACTGCTCGATCTGCTGGGCCAGGGCGTCGGATTCGGCGGACATTGTGAAATGGACCTGTTTGGGTTCGGGGCGGGCGTCAATACAGCCCGCCCATGGCGCTGTCGACCCCGCCGCTGACCGGGCGCGGCGCGGCCGCCGCGGTCGCATCGGACTTGGCTGCGGCACTCACGGAATGTGCAATATCGACCCCGTTGATCACCGCGTCAGAGGCGCCCGGGGCCTGGCCCGGCTTGAACGCGTCGGTCACCATCCCAGACCCGCTGTCCCATTGCGCCATGGTCACACCCGGCGGCTGCTGGAACTGCAAGGCCGGCCGATCCTTCAGCGCGACCGCCATGTAATCGTGCCAGATCGGAGCCGCGACCGCGGCGCCGGTCTCGTTGTCGCCGAGGGTTGCCGGAGCGTCGAAGCCGACCCAGACCACGGTCACCAGATCGGCGGTGAAGCCGGAGAACCACGCATCGTTGAAATCCTGCGTGGTGCCGGTCTTGCCGGCGATCGGATGGTTCAGCCCGACAACCGCCGGCCTGCCGGTGCCTCGCTGGACCACCCCCTCCATCATGTTGATGAGCTGGTAGACGCTTGCCGGGTCGGCGATCTGCTTGCGGTCGTCGACCAGTTGCGGCGGCGTGGCGGGATCATCGCAGCCCGGACAACTCACCCCGGTAGGCCGCCACACGCCGTGCCCGTCGCGATCCTGCACACTATCGATCAGGCTCGGCACCACTTCGCGCCCGCCGGCATCGATCGATGCATACGCAGCCGCCTCGCGCATCGGCGTCGTGTCGATCGCCCCGAGCGCGGCGGGCAGCACCCGCGGCATGCTGTCCACCATATGAAACGTAATGGCCGTGTCGGCGACGGCACTCATTCCAACATAGGCCGCGACCCGCAAAGTGACCAGGTTAAGCGACTTCTCCAGCGCCACCCGCAGCGGCGTCGGCCCGCTGAAATCCATCTCGAAATTGTTCGGACGCCAGCGGCCCAGCCCCGGTCCCTGGTCAACCACCACCGGGGCATCCAGGAAACGCTGGCTGGGCGAGACGCCGTGTTCCAGCGCGGTTAGGTAGACGATCGGCTTGAAGCTCGACCCGGGCTGACGCTTCGCCTGCGTCGCTCGGTTGAACTGGCTCGTGTCGTAACTCCAGCCGCCCACCAGCGAGACCACCCGGCCGGTGGCAGGGTCCAGCGACACCAGCGCCGCCTGCACCTGCGGCACCTGGCGCAGCACCACGCGATCCGCGACCTTCGGCGGAACGCTGTCGCCGGCCTTGGCGACGCTGCCCGAGGCCGGTTCCACCATCACCACATCGCCCGGCTTCACCACATCGCCGATGCGTCGCGGGGCAGGCCCGAGTTTGCCCTCGCTCACAGGATGGGCCCAACCAGTGTCGGACAACAGCAGCTTGCCCATGTGCGGCGCACCAGCGGTACCCGACCCAGGCGCAGTTTGACCAAGCGCGGTCTGGCCGGATGCCGGTTGGTCAGAGGTGGTTTGGCCAAGTCCTATCGGCCCCGGTGCGACCTGACCGGGCGCGGGTGGCGGGTCAACCCAGCCAACTTTCGCCTCGGAGTCGGTCGTCTCCAGAACCACGCCAAGTCGCCAATCCGGCAGTATGCCGGTTGGCCGGGCAACAGCGGCAAGCGCCTGCGCCCAGCCGCGTGTCAGGGCGGGGCCGGCCAAGTCGAGGTGCGCGACCGGCCCGCGCCACCCGCCGTGCTGTCGATCATACGCCATCAGTCCATCCCGCACCGAGCGCTCCGCCGCCGCCTGAAGCGTCGGGATCAGGCTGGTCCGCACCATCAACCCGCCCTGCGTCGTGCTATCGTTCCCGAACCGCGCGATCAGCTCGCGCCGCACCTCTTCGGAAAACCAATCGGCGCCCTGGATCGGATCCGGGCGGCGGTACTCCGCAGGGATCACCGGTCGCGCCTTCGCCGCGACTTCCTGGGCCGCGGTGATGACATGGTCGTCGGCCATCCGATCCAGCACCCAATCGCGCCGCGACCTGGCGGCATCGGGAAACCGAAACGGGTTGTAGTTGTTCGGCGCCTTGGGCAGCGCCGCCAGGAACGCCGCCTCACTCAGGCTAAGCTGGTCGAGCGGTTTGTTGAAATACGCCTGCGCCGCGGCGGCAACCCCATAGGACTGCAGGCCGAGATAGATCTCGTTCAGGTAGAGTTCCAGCACCCGCTGCTTGGTCAGCGAGTGATCGATCCGCATCGCGAGAATCGCTTCCTTGACCTTGCGCGCCAGGGACACCTGATTGTCCAGCAGCATGTTCTTGGCCACCTGCTGGGTGATGGTCGAGGCGCCGATCGGCCGACGCCCCTCCCCCATATGGCTCACATCGAACACCGCGGCACGCAGGATCGCCAGCGGGTCAATCCCCGGATGGGTCCAGAAATTCTGGTCCTCGGCTGACACGAAGGCCTGCTTCACCACCTCGGGTATCGCCGAATACGGCACGAAGATGCGGCGTTCCGTGGCGAAGTCCGCGATCAGGTGGCCGTCCGAGGCGAACACCCGCGTCATCACCGGCGGCTCGTAGTTGCGCAGCCCGTCGACGTCCGGCAGGTCGGAGCTGTAGTAGCGATAAGCAAGATAACCGGCGCCCGCGCCGGTCAACAGCACCAGGACACCGATCGCCAACGCGCCGCCGACCAGCCGGCCAATCAGGCGGTCAAACCACCACGAGCTGCGACGCCGCGGTGGCTTCGGCTCCCCTGAAGGTGCCCGCGACGACATACGACGCTTCGGACGCCGCGAGGTGCCGTCCTCACTGGACGTCACCAGCCGCTCACCGGCTTTCAGAGGTTCCGTCATGCGGCGCGATATAGGTCCTGTCCGCCGCGACACCAGCGACGCGGCGTATCTCTTCTCCCGCTAGCACGTGATGTTGACGCACGCCATGCCGCCGTAGGAAACCTGAAAGAAAATCGCATTTGGTGTCCACTATTGCATACCTCTCCCGCGCTTTTGCGGGAGAGGTCAAGACGCGAAGCGTCGAGGGTGAGGGTCGAGCCACCCACACCATCCCTCCAGCTTCCCCGCCGGCACACGCGCAACCGGCAGCCGCATTTCAACGCCGCGCCGCAGGGCGCCGACCCAACCTTGGCGCCCTGGCGTCGTCGCGGTTCGCTACCGCTGCCATCAGCGGCTCGCCGCTACCGCAGCCCCAAAATGCGATCGCCCCCAGGAAACATCGCCCCGGGGAAACCCGGCAGCGGCAAACCCAGAATCGGCGAGTAATCCCCATCAACCCGCTCGAACACGCGACCACCCAAGCGCCTCAAACCGACCCCGGCCGTCGCCTGACGCCCCCCTCAGCCCCGATGGCCAAATATCCCGCCAAAAAACCGACTTAAAATCCCGCCGATCCTTGCGGCGACCGGCTGCGGCGCGGCGGGCGTGTAGGTCCGGGCGACGACAGCCGTCGGATGGATGATATCAGACTCCGCGAGCACCGAATCGGAGGCTCCCGGCACCTGGCCCGGCTTGAATGCGTCTAACACCACCCCGGAGCCGGTATCCCATTGCGCCAGCGTCACGCCGGGTGGTTGCCGAAACGCCAGTGCCGGCCGATCCTTCAGCGCGACTGCCATATACTCGTGCCAGATTGGCGCGGCCACAGCAGCGCCGGTCTCGTTGTCGCCAAGGGTTGCCGGGGTGTCAAAGCCAACCCACACCACGGTCACGAGGTCGGCGGTGAAGCCCGAGAACCAGGCGTCGTTGAAATCGTCGGTCGTGCCCGTTTTGCCGGCAATCGGATGTCTCAGCCCGACGCCCGCCGGCACGCCGGTGCCGCGCTGAACGACCCCCTGCATCATATTGACAAGCTGGTAGACGCTGGCCGGATCAGCGATCTGTTTACGCCCGTCGGCCAGTTGCGGCGGCGTAGCGGGATTATCGCATCTCGGACAACTCACCCCGGTCGGCCGCCACACATCGTGCCCGTCGCGATCCTGCACGCTGTCGATCAGGCTGGGCACCACCTCCCGCCCGCCGGCGTCGATCGAGGCGTAGGCGCCGGCCTCGCGTATCGGCGTTGTCTCGACCGCACCGATCGCCGCCGGCAGCACCCGCGGCATGCTGTCCACCATGTGGAATGCAACCGCCGCGTCGGCTACGGCATTCATTCCGACATAAGCCGCGACGCGCAAGGTCACCAGGTTGATCGACTGCTCCAGTGCCACCCGCAATGACGTGGGTCCACGGAAATCAGACTCGAAATTATGCGGTTGCCACGGACTGACCCCCGGACCCTGCTCGACCACGACCGGCGCGTCCAGGAACTGCTGGCTGGGTGAGATGCCGTGCTCCAGCGCGGTCAGGTAGACGAACGGCTTGAAGCTCGAGCCCGGCTGGCGTTTCGCCTGCGTCGCGCGGTTGAACTGGCTCGCATCGAAGTTCCATCCGCCCACCAGTGCGACCACCCGCCCGGTCGCCGGATCGAGCGAGACCAGCGCTGCCTGCACCAGGGGGACCTGTCGCAGCACCATCCGTTCGGCGACCGGCGGCGCTCCCCGTAAGGCCCCAGGCTGTGCGGCCCCAGGTCGTATCATCCCAGGCTGTGCGATCTCCGTCCCGACCTGCATAGCCGGCTCTACCATCACGACATCGCCCGGCTTGACCACGTCGCTCATCCGCCATGGAGCGGCGCCGATCCTGCCGTCGCTCACCTTCCGTGCCCATCGGAGGTCCGCCAGCAGCAGCGTGCCCACCCGCGTCAGCCCGGCCGCGACTTGGTTGAAGCCGACCGGACTGACAGCGATCTGGCCGGTCGCGGTCAAAGCCGGCCCGGACTGACCGGACGCCGGCGGCGGTGAGTCGAGCCACCCGATTTTCGCCTCGGACCCCGTCGTTTCCAGCACCACGCCAAGCCGCCAATCCGCCAGCATTCCCACCGGCCGGGCAACGCCAGCCAGCGCCTGCGCCCAACCTGGAGCCGACGCCGGACCAGCCAGGTCGAGATGCGCCACCGGCCCGCGCCAACCGCCGCGATCGCGGTCATACGCCAGCAAGCCGTTGTGTACCGACCGCTCCGCCGCCACCTGCAGCGCCGGGTCCAAGCTGGTCCGTACCATCAGGCCAGCCTGCGTCGTGGCGTCGGCCCCGAACCGCGCGACCAACTCGCGCCGTACCTCATCGCTGAACCAGTCGGCGCCCGAAATCGACGCCGGATGCTGGTATTGCGCCGGCACCACCGGCTGGGCCTTCGCCGCCGCCGCCTGCGCCGCTGTGATGGCATGGTTGTCGACCATGCGGTCCAGCACCCAATCGCGCCGTGCCTTTGCGGCGTCAGGAAACCGAAACGGGTTGTAGTTGTTCGGCGCCTTCGGCAGCGCCGCCAGGAATGCCGCCTCGCTCAAGCTCAGCTGGTCGAGCGGCTTGTTGAAATACGCCTGCGCCGCGGCCGCAACACCGTAAGACTGCAGGCCGAGATAGATCTCATTCAGGTAGATTTCGAGCACCCGCTGCTTGGTCAGCGCGTGATCGATCCGCATCGCGAGAATGGCTTCCTTGATCTTCCGCGCCAGCGAGACCTGGTTATCCAGCAGCATATTCTTGGCCACCTGCTGGGTGATGGTGGAGGCGCCGATCGGCCGGCGGCCCTGACCCAGATGCGTCAGGTCGAACGCCGCCGCACGCACGATCGCCAGCGGGTCGATCCCGGGATCGCTCCAGAAATTCCGATCCTCAGCTGCGACGAACGCCTGCTTCACAAGCTCCGGAATTCCGGAATACGGCACGAAAACGCGCCGCTCCGTGGCAAAATCGGCGATCAGCCGGCCGTCCGAAGCGAACACGCGCGTCATCAGCGGCGGTTCGTAACTGCGTAGCCCCTCAACGTCCGGAAGATCGGCGCTGTAATGCCGGTAGGCCAGATACCCGCCGCCGGCTCCTGCAATCAATCCGATGACACCGAGTGCAAGCAGTCCGCCAACCAGCCGCGTAACCCAACCGATTCGGTTCTTCGATGGCGGCTTGGGCGTCGGTGAAGCCGCTCGGCGCTTCGCGCGTCGCGAGGCCTCGTCAACTGCGAGCGTCACCAGCCGATCCCCCGCTTTCAGAGGCACCGCTTTCAGAGGCTCAGTCATGCCGCGCGACATGGGACGTGGCCCACCTCGACGCCAGCAATGCGATGCAACTCAGCCAATCAGAACACCGTGTTGGCGCAGGAACTCCAAGAGAGGCAACAACGGCAGGCCCAGAACCGCCGCATGATCGCCATCGACCCGCTCGAACAGATGGACCCCGAGCCCCTCCAGCCGATAGGCCCCAACGGTCAACGTAACCGCCTCGCCCTCGGCCGCCAGGTACGCATCGAGAAACGCATCCGAGAACCGCCGCATTGTCAGCCGCGGCTCGGCCAGATGGTGCCAGACTCGCACGCTACCGTAATAACACACCACGCCGGTTGCCAGCGTATGCGATCTACCGCGCAATTCACCGAGTTGCACCCGCGCCGCCACTCGGTCCGCCGGCTTGTCGAACCACACGCCGTCACACACCAGGATCTGGTCGGCGCCAATCACCAGCGCCTGCGGATTTCGCCCTGACACCCTAGACGCCTTCAGCTCCGCCAGCGCCAGGGCGGTGTCCGCCGCGCTCATGCTCTCAGCCTGGGCGGCCCGTTTGACCTCAGCTTCATCAACGTGCGCTGGGACCGCCTCGAAACGCAGCCCGACGGCCTCCAGCAGCGTCCGACGGGAGAATGACGCGCTCGCGAGAATCACCCGAGGCTCCGCAGGCTGCAACATCACGCCGCCCATATCATGCCAACGGAGTTGGCTGCGCGGCTTTGGCCTGGCGCTCATGCCACGCATCCATGAGCTGCAGGATGGTGGCGGCTGTCTCCTCAATCGAGCGCCTCGTCACGTCGATCATCGGCCAGCCGCGGCTGGCACACAGCCGCCGCGCCCATAGCAGCTCAGCCTTCACCGCATCCTCGTCCACGTATTCGGTGCCGTTGTGCCGAACCATCCCCATGTTGTCTCCGGTCCCGATCAGCTTGAGCCGATGCCGGCGGATGTCGATCAATGCCTTGGCTTCCAGCGTCAGCCCGATCACCGGGCAATGCGGGGCGGCCAGTTCGGGCGGCTGCGGCAGGCTGGGCACCAACGGCACGTTCGCCGCCTTCACCCCGCGATTGGCGAGGTAGAAGCAGGTCGGGGTCTTTGAACTGCGCGAGACCCCGACCAGCACGACATCCGCCTCCGCCAGTCCAGGCTGTGCCTGGCCATCATCGTGTGCGAGGACATAGTGCATCGCATCGATCCGGCGAAAATAATCGGCGTTCAGGACATACTGCTTGCCCGGCCGGGCTGCCGCCTGCTCGCCGATGTACTCCTGCAACAGACCCATGACCGGCTGCAACACATTGATCATCGGAACCGCCAGACGCTGGCAGGCCGCTTCCAGCTCCACGTTCAGCCCGCGATCAACCAGGGTGGACAATACCGGGCCAGGCTCCGCTTCGATGCCGCCGATCACCCGATGAAGCTGCAACCGGCTGCGGATCAGGCTCCAGCGGTGGTAGATGATGTCGACATGATCGAACTGCACCGTGGTCGCCCGGGCGATCGCGTTGATCGTCTCCCCGGTTGCGTCCGAGATCAGGTGCAGGTTCATACGGTCTATGGACATGCTGTGGACAATAGCCGGGATCACGGGGACAGGCACGCGGTGTAACGCCATTGGACGTGAAACATGGGGACACGCGGTCAACGGGCGGTGCTCGGGATCAATCTGTTCGCTGCCATGTGAAGATCACGAATGGCGCGGACGAAACCCATCCGGTCAGTCCCTTGTCGGCGTTTCCTGCTGTGGACAAGCCGTGCGGGATTCCTGCATCACCGGGTACCCAGGGATTCACAGCCCCTACTACCCCTACCAAGACTTTCTTTCTTCTCTCTTACTGGTATGCGACGGCCATGACCTTGGTGGATAAACCCTTGCTGCGGGTCTTGCGTGGGGATCTGATATGGCCCCCGCCGCTGTGGCTGATGCGCCAGGCCGGACGCTACCTGCCGGAATACCGGGCGACTCGCACGCAAGCTGGCGACTTCCTCAGCCTCTGCACCAACCCAGTCTTGGCCTGCGAGGTCACCCTGCAGCCAATCCGCCGATTTCGCTTCGACGCCGCGATCCTGTTCAGTGATATCCTGATCCTGCCGTGGGCGTTGGGACAAGGGCTTGCCTACAGGGAAGGCGAAGGACCCGTGTTGCCGCCATTGCGCGATGCGGCCGACATCGCGGCATTGGATGCGGGCCGGGTCGCGACGGCGGTGGCGCCTGTGATCGAGACCGTGCGTCGTGTCCGGGCAGGCCTGTCGGCTGAAGGGTTCGACGCGACCGCGCTGATCGGCTTTGCCGGGGCGCCCTTCACCGTCGCCTGCTACATGGTCGAGGGCCACGGGTCGCGCGATTTCGCCGCGACCCGTGGCCTGGCCTACGGCGATCCTGAGCTGTTTGCCCGCCTGATCGATACCCTGACAGCGTCGACTATCGAGTATCTGGCGATGCAGGCGGATGCTGGCGCCGAGGTTCTGATGCTGTTCGACACCTGGGCCGGGATACTATCCTCAGCGCAGTTCCGCTCGCACGTCATTGGCCCTGCTGGCAGGATCATTCGCGCATTGCGGACGCGGTGTCCCGGCGTGCCCATCATCACGTTTCCGCGCCTGGCCGGCCTGATGCTTGGCGAGTTCGCTCGCGTGACCGCAACGGACGCGGTTGGTGTGGATACGTCAGTCGACATGGAGATGGCAGCGACGACGGTCTCGCGATCGGTTGTCCTGCAAGGCAACCTTGATCCGTTGGCACTGATGGCAGGCGATCAGGCGTTGCAGGCCGAGACCGGCGCCATTCTGTCGGTGATGCGCGATCGTCCCTTTATTTTCAACCTTGGCCATGGGATCGTGCCGCAGACGCCTATCGAACACGTGGTGCGCCTGACGGAGTTGGTGCGTGCCGGATAGCGCCGCTGAACGCATCGCGATCGTCCTGTTCAACCTCGGCGGTCCCGACCGGCCGGCGGCGATCCGCCCATTCCTGCTCAACCTGTTTAGCGACCCCGCGATCCTTCGAGTGCCATTCTTCATCCGACCGTTGCTCGCCAGGTTGATTACGCACCGGCGATTGGCGCCCGCCACGGCCAATTACGCGCTGCTCGGCGGCAAATCCCCGCTGCTGGACGAGACCACGCAACAGGCGGAGGCACTGGAACAGGCGCTGCCCGGGCTTGTCGTGAAATGCTTCATCGCCATGCGCTACTGGCATCCGTTCAGTGACGAAGCCGTGCGTGCCGTGCAGGCATGGCACCCGGACCGCATGTTGCTGCTGCCGCTCTACCCGCAGTATTCGACCACAACCACCGGAAGCTCCCTGACCGCCTGGCGTGAGGCTGCTGCTTGTGCCGGTCTCGCCGTACCAACGACTGTCCTGTGCTGCTATTACGCCGCCGAGCACTATGTCAGCTCCATCGTTGGCCGCCTGCGCAACGAATACGCAGCGGCTCGGGCGAAGCTGCCACCGGATGTGAAGCTGCGGGTGTTGTTCTCGGCGCACGGCTTGCCCGAGGCGATTGTCCGCCGCGGGGATCCATACCAGTTCCAGATCGAGCGCACCGCTGCCGCGGTGGTGCAGGCCTGGGGCGAGCCGGATCTCGATTGGACCGTCTGTTATCAGTCTCGGGCCACGCCTCAGAAATGGCTCGATCCGAGCACCGAAGCTGAGATCGAGCGAGCCGCGCATAACCATGCCGCCGTGCTCGTCGTGCCGATAGCCTTTGTTTCAGAGCATTCCGAGACGCTGGTCGAGCTCGACCTGGAATATCGCGACCTGGCGGTGCGCCTGGGAGTGCCGGGGTATTTTCGTCTTCCGACCCAGGACGCCGACCCGGTATTTATCGCCGCTCTGGCCGATCTTACGCGAGCCGCCCTGCTGACTGGTCCCGGATCATGTAGCTACGCCGGCGAGCGCACGTGCCCCAATCGGCATTCTGCGTGCCCGTTGCCGCAGGCTCACGCCGCATGACAAACCTTGCACTGCAGGTCCTGCGCGCGCGCCGGGTTCCCCTACGCCTGGTGATCTTCGATTGCGACGGCGTCCTGGTCGACAGCGAACCGATCGTCAATCGCGTGGTGGCGGCTGAGTTGACCCAACTCGGGTGGCCTGTGACGGCGGAACAATGCTGCCGGCTTTTCCTCGGGTTGAGCCTTACGACGATGATCCCACTGATCGAGACGGAGTTACGCCGCAAGCTGCCCCTGCGGTGGGAGCATCATCTGGAGGAGCGTCTGGTCACGGTCCTGGCCAGAGACGCGGAGCTGATGCCGGGCGCCGCGGCGGCCATGGCGGAGACCACACGCCTTGGCCTGCCCTGGCGGATCGCGTCCAATTCCTCGCATGCCGAGTTGCGCACCAAATTCGGCCGCAACGGGCTTGGGGATGTCGTCGCCGGCCGACTGCACAGCTACCACGACGTGCCGCACGGCAAGCCAGCGCCCGATCTGTTCCTCGCCGCGGCGGCGGCCGAGTGTGTCGCGCCGGAGTGCTGCGTGGTGATCGAGGACTCAGTGCCCGGCGTCCGAGCCGCGATGGCGGCGCACATGGGCTGTCTTGGATTCTGCCCGGACGGCGACGGCGCGCATCTGCTGGCCGAAGGTGCCGCGCCGTTTCATTCGTTGCATGACCTGCCGACGCTGTTGCGCGCGGCACTGAAGGGGACCGAATGATCGTGCTGATCACACTCTATCCGTGGATCAAGGCGTTCCACATCATTGCGGTGATCGCCTGGATGGCTGGGTTGCTCTATCTGCCGCGCCTCTATGTCTATCATTGCGAAGTAAAACCGGGATCAGCGGAAAGCGAGCGGTTCAAGGTGATGGAGCGGCGTCTGCTGCGCCAGATCATGCTGCCGGCGATGATCGCGGTGTGGTGCCTCGGCCTGGTGCTCGCGTTCACTCCGGGCGTGATCAATTGGCACGCCGGCTGGTGGCACATGAAACTGACCGCGGTCCTGCTGATGTCAGGCTATCACGGCGCATTGTCCGGCTGGCGCCGCGGCTTCCTAGAGGACCGCAACACGCGGTCACAGCGCTTCTATCGAATTGCCAACGAAGTGCCGGCAGTCCTGATGGTCGTGATCGTCATCATGGTGATCGTGCGCCCGTTCTGAGATCGGCGGTGCGGAGGACGCAACGGACAACCCTCGGCAACTATCCTACGGGCAGCGTCAATGATCGTGGAACGCGGCGTCGATCCTTACACCACCGGGCCGGCGAGGTACTCCTTATACGCGGGCCGTTCCAACAGCCGGTCGTACCAGGCGCGCAGATACGGCACGTCGGGGCGATCAAACGCCATGTTGAACCAACGATGCAGATGCGGACCCCACGGGAAATCGGCCAGGGTCAGCTCGTCGCCGGCGAGGAACGGGTGATGGGCAAGCTGTGCCGACACCATCGACCAGACACGCGCCGTCTCCGTGATCGCTGCCTTGATCGCCGCGGCATCACGTTTCTCGGGCGGTGTGCGGACCAAACCCCAGAACACGGCAGACATCGGGCGGTTCAAGACTGTCTGTTGCGCATCCATCCAGCGGTCGATATTGGCGCGGGCGCGCGGCTGCTGCGGCCACAGCAGGCTATCGGGAGCATATTCGGTGCAAAGATAGCGCAGGATTGAGTTGCTCTCCCACAGTGTGAAGAGATCTTCCTGCAAAGTCGGTACCAGACCGGTCGGATTCATCGCGTGGTACTCAGGCGTATCCGTCTTCCCGAAGGAGCCGCCAACATCGATCCGGTCATACGGCAGATTCAGTTCTTCCAGCAGCCAGATCACTTTCATGACATTGCTGGAGGTCGCCCGTCCCCAAAGAATGCGTTGCATTGTCTGTTCCTCCCCGTCTAACCAACCATAAACAGCGCGTGATTTTGCAGCAACCTTGCGGCGGCTTGCGCAGCGACCTGTTCACGCGCACATGCGGGGCATGACCGTCCCGGCCACACGAACGATTGCCCTTCTGAGTGCCCTGGTCGCCGGGGCCGCTTTGGGCATCGCATGGGTCGCGCAGACCTGGGGCGAGTTGGCGCCGTGTGAGCTATGCCTGTTGGAACGCTGGCCGTATCGCGCGATTGTTCTGCTGGCCCTGATAGCGATCGTGCTGCCGCGCCGCGCGGCCCGCATTCTGCTATGGCTCGCGGCTGCGGCAGCCCTCGCCGACGTGGCGCTCGCAACGGTGCATGTCGGTGTCGAGCAGCACCTCTGGCCGAGCCCGTTGCCGGAATGCGCGGCGCCGATGTTCAGCGGCGGTTCCATCGTCGACATGCTGAAGACGATGCCGGCGCACCCGGCCAAACCATGTGACTCGCCCAGTTTCCTGATCCCTGGATTGCCGTTGTCGATGGCGGCAATGGATCTGCTGTACGCTGCGGCATTCGCGCTGCTGCTGGCCGGGGTGCTATGGCTAAACCGGAGACACCAGTCGTGACCGAAACAACACGGCGGCTGCCGGGCGACCCATCGGCGCGGGCGTCGGTGGCGCGTATGATCCGGGTCGACCACGCCGGCGAATATGGCGCGGTCCGCATCTACCAGGGGCAGCTTGCGGCATTGCACTCGCGAGCCAAGGCCGACCTTGTGCGGCACATGCTGGCGCAGGAGCAGCGCCACCTCGACACGTTCACCGGCCTGATCGCCGACCGCGGGGTGCGCCCGACCGTGTTGCTGCCGTTCTGGCACCTGGCCGGCTTCGCGCTTGGCGCGATGACCGCGGCACTCGGCGAGCGCGCCGCGATGGCCTGCACCGTCGCGGTGGAGGAGGCGATCGACACTCACTACCAGAAGCAGATCATCGCCCTGGACCAGGCCGAGTCTGACTTGCGTACCACCATCAGCAAGTTCCGCGACGAGGAGCTAGAGCACCGTGACACCGGCCTGGCGCACGGTGCGGAACAGGCGCCGGCCTATCGGCTGCTGCGCGCCGTCATCAAGACCGGCTGCCGGGCGGCAATCGCTCTCAGCGAGCGCATCTGACGTCCCTGCTTGCTTCACCTCTCCCTGCGGGAGAGGACGGAGCGCGTCAGCGCTCCGGGTGAGGGTCGCGCCACAAACCCAGTCGTTCGCCGCTCGCAGTACCCTCACCCGCCGCACTTCCCACGCCGACCTCCCGCAGATCGAGAATGAATATTACGGAACCCGCCGCCCCCGTCTCAACGCCAATGGGCGCCACCTCCCGCCGCACCAACAACAAAGCGCGTGAACCCGGCCGCCAACCTGATACGCTCCCCACCAACAGCACGATCCGCCAAGCCCGGACAAGCGAGCCCGGCTCTGGCGAACAGATCTGGGAGGGGAAAAGCAGATGCCGCGCAACGGGACGACATCCAGCCAACGCGGCTGGATACGCGAGATCACGCATTACCAGTGGATGGTGTTTCTGGTGGCCTGGCTCGGCTGGTCACTGGACAACACAGACTTCAACCTGTTCGCCCTGGTGTTGCGCCCGGCGCTGACCGAGTTGCTGGGTGGCAATCCCTCGATCGCCGAGATCGGCCGGGTGGGTGGTATTCTCAGCATGGTCGGACTGCTCGGCTGGGCACTTGGCGGATTCTGTTTCGGTGTCGTCGGCGACTACATCGGCCGCATCCGCACCCTGGCGCTGAGTGTGGTGATGGTGGCGATCTTCACTGCGCTGCAGGGATTCTCGCAGGGACCGGTCATGTTCGGCATTTGCCGCTTCTTCACTGGCGTCGGCACCGGGGCGGAAATTGTCGTCGGCATCCCGCTGGTCGCCGAAGCCTTCGCCGAGACACAGCGTGCCAAGGTGCTGGGCATCATGATGACCGGCGGCGGGTTCGGCAGCCTCATCGGTGGCCAATTGTTCGCGCTGGTAGGGCCCTATGGCTGGCGCTACGTGCTGTTCGCCGGCGTGCTGCCGGCGCTGATCCTGCTGCTGATCCGTCGCGGCATGCGGGAGCCGGAGCGCTTCCAGGTGGTGCACGCACGGCGCCAGGCGCTAAGGTCGACCGGCCCTATGACCGAGGCAGATCGCTCGTTCCTCAGTTTCGCACCGAAGCAGTTGTTCAGCCGGGAAAACCGCTACAGCACCATGGTCGGTGTACTGTTCTGCGTGGGCTCCTTGCTGGCGATCTGGACCAGCCAGATCTGGCTGCCGACCATCCAGGGCCAGGTACTGGCCCGCAGTGGCATCGCCGGCCCCACTGCCGTGCCGTTCATCGGCCATGGCATGATGCTGTGGGGGCTGGGCGGAATCCTGGGCTACACCGCGTTCGGCTTCGTTGCCGACGCAATCGGCCGCCGGCCAACCGTGGTGTTGTACAGCATCGGCACCATCGCTGCGGGCCTGTACCTGTATCTTGGCCTGCGTGACTATGATTTATACCCAGTCATGCTGCCGATCTTTGGCTTCTGCGTGTTCGGCGTGTTCTCCGGCCACGCCGTCTACCTGCCAGAGCTCTTCCCAACGCATGTGCGCGCCAGCGCGGTGTCGTTCTGCAATGGCTCCGGGCGGGTGATCACCAGCTTCGGCCCGCTGGTGGCTGGCCTGTTGGCCGCGCCGTTCGGCGGCGACTTCGCCAAGGCGACCGCGGTGATGACCTGCTTCGCGGCGCTGTCGATCGTGGCGATGGCACTGGGGCGGGAAACCAAGGACGATGCCCTGCCGCATTGACCCGGGGCCGGCATGACGGGGGCACCGCGGAAGAGTCGATCATTCTGACGCCGGTACTAAACTGCGGAAATCATGATTTCCGCGTCGTCCCATCCACGTTGCTTGAGGTCGAGGGCAATACGAATCTGACCAGGATCACTTGATCTAGCATGCGGAAAAAACGCCTCGGCACCGTAGCCGGCGAGGAACGCCAGCCCCCCTGCGGTCAAAGTAAGTGTTGAGGCGATTCCGGTGCCCACACCTTGCGGAACCGCAACCGAGGTGGATGGCGAGAAAAACAACCCGACAGCCAGGCCCGCCATGACCCCGAGCGGTAACCGCACCAGCGAGAGCGCGTAGTCACGCGGCGACAACGTGCTCTCACGGACCTTGTTCTGAATGTCTCGGACGGCGGCGGCGGTTGTACCAAGAAGCCCAAACAACATCGGCAGCGCGTAATTGGTGAACACCGCCAGAACGGCGGCGACGGCCTGTTCGCTGCCGGGGCTGTCGTTGCAGGCCCGCGGACTCTTTCCGCTGGCCGCCGCTGCGTCCGGTTCTGCGCTCGCTGCAACGCAAGGTGTGACTCTTTGCCGCCCGGGGTCCAGCATTCCCTCCAGGAAGCGGAAGCTGCTGGATCGCTTGTATTCGCCAATGTCTTGATAAGCGAGTGCAAGCTGCCTGGAGGTTGCCGTGGGTGGAGGCACGACCGCCGGGCTGCCCGCACCGGTTGCCGCGGGAGATCCGGGGGCCGGCGCAGTGTTGCTGCTTGTCGCCAGTGCGGTGGATTGTTGCCTTACCTCATCCAAGCGGCGCAGCAACGCCTGCCCCAGTGCCACGTGCCATGACGTCCAGGCGGCTAAGATGACGAGGAATCCCGCACAAAAGCTCAGCCCCAATAACAGATGGCGGAGTCGCTGTGCACCGCGCTCAAGCGATGGATATGCCCGCCGCGCGAATTCGAGACGGGAATATTCGCCATGATCCGCTTTGTTGGCGCGCTGACCGACGAACAGGCTGGTGAAGGCGATGCTGAACCCGCCGGCGGGATCAGCGAGCCGGTTCAGCTTATCCTTGACGCGCAGCAGAAACGCCGCGTTGTTGCCATTGACCTCAGCCGAACCGGTCGGCGGATAGCGAAACTGGCAGACTGTGCTGATCACTTGTGACGGACTGAGGGGAGGCGTCGTTAGGTCTGCCGCGGGCCCGGGCAGGTCGGTCAGTTTGTCCAACGACCGATCCGTTCGGCCCGAGATGAAGTCGATCAGCAGGTAGACTTCATTCAGTTCGCGCTTGAAGATGACCTCTTCAAGCGCCTGCGTCTGTTCGCTGGGCTGGGCGCTCGGCGAGCCGCTCATTGGCCCGGTCCTCTGTCAGACAGCCAAGAACTCTTCCACTCTCGGGTCGAGTCTAGGCCGGAACCATTTCGCAGGCAAGTGATACCGGTGGTCCGAACGACCGGTTCTTCGGCGACACCCACATCGTCATGCCGGCGCATGCCAGGTATCCACGACTTACCTTCGTCGCAGCAAAGGCAAGTCATGGATACCGGCATGCGCCGGGATGACGTGGAGGCAATGGCGCTGGGTCAACCTTTATGTCGGCTGGTACGAGAATACAGAATCAGACCACCGACTACTCTGATGTCACCGCCGACCACACGGCGTTGTGCCAGCCGCGGAGCCAGCCGCGCGGCCAGCGCCGGCTCAGCTTTCCAGTTCGGTGTCCCAATAGAGATAGTCGCGCCAGCTCTCGTGCAGGTAATTCGGCGGAAACGCCCGCCCGGTCTCCTGCAGCTCCCACGTCGTCGGTTGGCGTGGGCTGGCGCGCGGGAACATGCGGCATTCCCGCGGCAGCCGCGACCCCTTCTGCAAATTGCAGTGCCCGCAGGCGGTCACGACGTTCTGCCAGGTGGTGCGCCCGCCACGCGAGCGCGGCACGACATGATCGAACGTCAGGTCATGCGCCGGCGACCGGTCTCCGCAATACTGGCAGGTGAAGGCGTCGCGCAGGAACACGTTGAATCGGGTGAACGCCGGGCGTCGCGCCGAGGGGATGTAGTCCTTCAGCGCGATCACGCTGGGCAGCCGCATCCGATGGCTGGGGGACCGGACCTCGGTTTCGTACTCGGACAGCACGGAGACGCGATCGAGGAATACCGCCTTCACCGCATCCTGCCATCCCCAGAGCGACAGCGGGAAATACGAAAGCGGGCGGAAATCCGCGTTCAGCACAAGCGCCGGATAGAACTGTCCGCCGTCAGGCAAGCACCGCTCCCTTGCGAATGGAGCGCAAACACTGGTGGCTCGGCTACTGTCGACCGGCCAGATGTTGTACGCCGCCGAGAACTCGACGCGTTTATGACAAACGCCGCCGTAGGTCGCAAGCACAAGCGGGACGGGTAGGGCGTGGATTCATGCCCCTGTAATGGGCCGCGGGCATGGGGTCGTCATGCGAAGCCGCGCTGCAAGGTCAGTGCCCCCATGGCCAGCCCGGTGTCATCAATGCCGTGTCCCAGGCGGGGAACGTAGGTCGCCTCGACCGGAACGCCGGCAGCGCGCAGCGCCGCCTCGGCCGCGCGTGAACGATCGACCGGCACAACGTCGTCCGCCTCGCCATGCACCAGCAGCACGGGCGGGCGGTGGGTGAGTTCTGCCGCCAGGCTCTCGGGCGCGATCAGCGCGCCGGAGAATGCCAGGATCGCACGCGGTGCGGCGGCGCGGCGCAGCCCGGTGAATAGCGCGGTCATCGCGCCCTGGCTGAACCCCATCAGCGCGTAGGCGTCCGCCGGGAGCGCCAGGCGGGCCAGCTCGGCATCGAGGAACGGGTTGAGGAACGTCGCGGCACGCCGCACCCCGGCCTCGACAACTGGCGGCGAACGATCGGCGACGCTCCACCACTGCCTGCCGGTCGGCCCCAGATCGCACGGGTCGGGCGCGTCCGGCGCGACGAATGCGGCGTCCGGCAGGGCACGCGCCCAGGTCGGCGCCAGGTCGATAAGGTCATGACCGTCGGCGCCGAGCCCGTGGCACAGCACAACAAGCTGCTTCGGTGCGGCGCCCGAGGCCGGCCCCCAGCGTGGTCCGTCAAGCTCCGCCATGGCGGTCTCCCTCCTTTTCCCGTCGTCGTCGAAGCGCAGGGAACTTCTCCCCCTCCCCTTGAGGGCTTGGGCCGCACAGCTGGCCGAGGCTGGGGGGAGAGGTCGGTGCGCCACGAACTTTAGGTGCGACCCCGGTACGAACCCCTCCCCCCCTAACGGGAGGGGGGAGAGCCTTTCTTCCTCCACCATCCACAGCGACCTTAAACCACCCGGTGCAGCAGCGCCTCGCCGGCTGCCAGCCGCCGGCAGTTCTCCGCCGCCACGCTGAAACTGCGATCGAACGTCCCCGTGGTCAGCCACGCAATGTGCGGCGTCAGCACGACATTTGGCAGCTGCAACACCGGATCAGCCGCATCGACCGGCTCTTGCACGAACACGTCCAGCCCAGCCCCCGCCAGCCGCCCGCCACGCAGCGCCATCTCCAGCGCCCGCGCATCGACCAGCCCGCCCCGCGCGGTGTTCACCAGGATCGCCCCCGGCTTCATCCGCGCGAGCGCCGCCGCGTCGATCAGGTTGGCAGTCTCCTCGGTCAGCGGCACGTGCAGGCTCACCACGTCGGCCGCGGCCAGCAACACATCGAGTGGCCGCCAGGGTCCCAGTGCATCCGCAACGCGCCGCCGCGCCGTGTAGATCACGTGGCAGCCCAGCGCGACCAGCACCGGCGCCAGCAGCCGCGGAATTGCGCCATATCCCACCAGCCCGACCACGCGCCCGCCCAGTTCGCCAATCCCATCCTGCAGCAGCGGATCAAGCCACACGCCCCCGCGCAACCCGGCATCGAACTTGGGGATCCGCCGCAACGTCGCAAGCATCAACGCCAGCGTCAGCTCGGCCACCGCACGCGCGTTGGTGCCCGGCAGGTTGCACACCGGGACGCCCCGCGCGATCGCCGCCTCTAAGTTGATGGTATTCACACCCACGCCGATCTTCTGGATCAGCTTCAGGTTCGGCGCGGCCGCGATCATCGCCTCGGTGCAGCGTTTCAGCACATGCCACAGCACATCGGTCTCCGGCAGTGCCCGCGCCAGCACCGCCTCGTCATGTTCGGCGCACACCGTGATCCGCAAGCCCGGAAGGGCGGCAAGCCGCGCCGCCAGATCAGGACCGGCTGAGTAATGAAACAGCACGTTCATCCGCGTGCCCGCCTTCAGGCTCGACTCGGGGACCGCCCCAGCACGCCCCCGCGGGCGAAGCGTGCGCGGGCCGACAGCGCTTCCTCGATGCGCAGTGCCTCGTTCCATTTCGCCATCCGCTCGCCGCGCGCGAAACTGCCGACCTTGAGCTGCCCCACCCCCCAGCCAATCGCCAGATGAACGATGGTGGTGTCCTCGGTCTCACCGGAGCGGGCCGAGACGATCCCGGCATAACCGACCGCCTTGGCCGCCTGCCACGCCGCGTAGGTCTCGGTCAGCGTGCCGCGCTGGTTCGGCTTGATCAGCACCGTGTTCGCCGCGCCTTGCGCCGCCGCCGCACGGATCCGCGCCGCCTCGGTCACCAGGAAGTCATCGCCGACGATCTGCACCCGCGCGCCCACCGCCTGCGTGAACGCCGCGAACCCGTCGGCGTCGTCCTCCGACAGCGGATCCTCGATCGAGGCGATCGGGAAGCGATCGATCCAGCCGGTTAGCAGGCGGATCATCCCCTCGCTGTCCAGTTCTTTGTCCTCCAGCGCCAGTTTGTATTTCCCCCCTCGACCGAACTCTGAGGCGGCAATATCCAGCGCAATGGACACATCCTTGCCTGGCGCGAATCCCGCTCGCTCGATGGCGCGGACCAGCATTTCCAGCGCCTGCTCGTTGGTCGAGAATTCCGGCCACCAGCCGCCCTCATCGGCGACTCCGGCCAGCGTACCAGCTTCCTTCATCAGCACCCCAGCGGCGCGATAGACCTCAGCGGTACGATCCAGTGCCTCGGCAAAGCTGCCGGCGGAAGGGCAGACGACCATGAAATCCTGGATGTCCACCCGCCGGCCCGCATGGGCGCCACCCCCAAAGATCTGGATCTGTGGCAGCGGCATGGTCACCGAGCTGGCGTCACCAAGATAGCGATACAGCGGCTCACCCGCGGCGGCGGCGGCGGCGTGCGCGGCGGCCATCGAGACGGCGAGGATCGCATTGGCGCCCAGCCGCGATTTGTTCGGCGTGCCATCCAGCTCGATCATCGCCGCGTCCAGCGTCGGCTGGTCGACCGCGTCCAACCCGGTGACCGCGTGGCTGATCTCGCCGTTCACGTGCTCCACCGCCTTGGTCACGTCGTAGCCCCCGAATCTGGCGCCTCCGTCGCGCAGTTCCAGCGCCTCGAAGCTGCCGGTGGACGCGCCGGCCGGCGCGATGGCGCGGCCAACCGCACCGCACTCCAGCAACACGTCCGCCTCGATCGTCGGACGGCCTCGGCTGTCCCAAACCCGCCTTCCGTGCACGAAGGCGATATCAGTATCGGCGTCGATGTCCGTCATGTCGCAAGCTCCCTGGCCCAGGCTTGGCGGATCACGTCGAGCCTGGCCGGCGGCGCGATCAGCAGCGCACGAGCGACCCGGCGCACCCGGTCCTTGTCCGCATCCGTGGTGATGTACTCGACCGGCGACTTGCCATCCACCCGCGCCAGGAACAATCCCGGCAGCAGATGCGCGGCGCGGGCGTCCAGTGCGTCCGCCGCTTCCCAGCGGACGCCCGCGCGGTAGGTGTCCGCCATGGCGTCAAAGCATGCCAAGAAGCCATCCCGCGCGCGGGGCGTCCACAGGCATTTCAACAGCAAGTGATTGAGGCAAAACGCAAGATCGAACGCCGGATCGCCCCACCATGCGCACTCGGCATCAAGGAACACCGGCCCCGCCGGGCCGACCAGGATGTTCTTCGGGCTGACATCACCGTGCACCAGGGCACGCTTGTTGGCCTGGACGGTCGCAACCAGGCCCTCCAGTTGCGGCGCCAGGTCGGGGTACGCGCGCGCGGTCGCCAGCAGATAGGGTTCCAGCCGAATCGCGTGGAAGATCACATCGGTCGGAAACTCGGCGGCAAGGCCCGGCTCAGCCGCGGTGGCTGCATGGATACGCACCAGCCGATCCGCGACGGAAGCTGCCACGGCGGGGTCGGCATGGCCGTCGCGCAGTTGGTTCTTCCACAACGTATGATCCGTCAGGGACAGGAACTGCATTGCCAGCGCACCCGATGCCGCGTCCTGCCCCAGCAGCGCCGGCGCCGCCCCAGGCACCGCTGCGTTGGCCCGGCACATCCAGCGTGCCTCGAACAGGTTGCGGTCCACCGGTGCCTGCCAATCCGCCGCCACGCGCAGCTTGGCCAGCGCCCGCTTCACGCAAACCGGCCTGTCCGGCAGGTCAACCCGCCAGATGTCCGACGACACGCCACCGGTCAGCACCTCGCCACGCGGTGTGGCACCGGCCGCCAGCAACCCCATGCGCCGCAGCGCGTCGAGAATGTCAGCCGGCGGAATTTCGCGATTGCCCTGCATGCGGGTGACTGAACCAAGCGGCGGCTCTTGGCGCAATCCACCCGCCGGGACCACAATGCGCGACCGACAGCAGCCCGGGAATATCCAGCATGCCGCACGCCATCGCCGACGACGGAGTTCGCCTCTATTATGAGCAGACCGGTTCCGGCACCCCCGTCATCTTCGTGCACGAATACGCCGGCGACTGTCGTAGCTGGGAGGCGCAGATGCGCCACTTCGGCCAGCGCTATCGCGCCATCACCTACAACGCGCGCGGCTATCCGCCGTCCGACGTGCCGGACGTCGTCAGTGCCTATTCGCAGCATCGCGCGGCGGATGACATCGGCGCGGTGCTGGACCATCTCGGCATCGCCAAGGCGCACATCGTCGGCCTGTCGATGGGCGGCTTCGCCACGCTGCATTTCGGCTTCCGCCATCCCGCCAAGGCGCTGTCGCTGGTGGTCGCCGGCTGCGGTTATGGCGCCGAACCCGGCCAGCGCGACCGCTTCCGCGCCGAGGCCGAGACCATCTCCGATTTCATCCAGTCGAACGGCATGCCGGTCTTTGCCGCGAAATATGCGCTTGGCCCGACCCGCGTGCAGTTCGAGAACAAGGACCCTCGCGGTTTCGACGAATTCCGCCGCATGTTGGCCGAGCACTCGGCGCTAGGCGCGCGCAACACCCAGCTCGGCGTGCAGCGCGAGCGGCCGTCGCTGTACGACCTGATCGAGCCGATGCGGGCGTTGACCGTGCCGACGCTGGTGCTGACGGGTGACGAGGACTGGCCGTGCCTCGCGCCGTGCCTGCTGATGAAGCAGACCATTCCGACCGCGGCCCTGTCGGTGATGCCGAACTGCGGCCACGCGATCAATCTGGAGGACCCGGACGGGTTCAACCGCATCGTGGGTGATTTTCTGGCCCAGGTGGATGCCGGGCGATGGCCGACGCGCGATCCGCGCGCGGTGACCGCGTCGATCACCGGGATGCGGTAGCCGCCTGCAACATGCCTGGCCACGTCGACGTCCTGGACCATTTCGAGGTCAGCGGTTGGAGCGTGGCGGGGCTTCATGCCCGCGATCACGTCGTGATTCTCGCCGATAGCAGTGAAGTGGCGATGGTGCCCGCCGACCGGGTCCGCAACGATGTAGCTGACGCTCGTGCCCTCGATGGACGCTGCGGATTCAAGTTTTTGTCTGCGGAGACTCCCGGCATATTTCAGCCTGTGGAGATCGAAGTGCGTTCCGTCGCCACCGGGCAATTGCTGCCCGGCGGTAAGCGAACGCTGCAGCCACTCCTCCACGGCGATGGGCCCTATCGGCACTCATTGGATCGGCGATGCGAGGCTCTGATACCGACGGGAATGCGGCGGCGCGACCACAACATTACCGTGGCTGCAAGAGCCGTTGCCCCGCCCGAGGCTCGAGTCACGGTCCCTCGCCTGACACCCGATGGACGGATATCAGAGGCAAGTCCCGCGGAGGTAGACGTCAGACCTGAGCCGGTCTCCGACTTGCCAGCTGGGGCACCAAATTTTCGCAACATCACCTGGCAATTGGATGCGAAGTCGTGTAATGACAGCGACTACGTCCTGTTCAGAATGGTCGACGCCGATAAGATGTTTGGCGCGGACAGCGCTGCTGAACGGGATCCACCCGACTATACGCAGCCCGACTATACGCAGCCCGACTATACGCAGGCTGTCTGCACGGCATGCGTCCCCTTGCGAACCGAGTGGTTCACCTTGCCCGGCGAAGAGGGCGCCATGCGGACGTTCGGCAGCTCCGATACTGACCTGCTCATGATAGCCTCGGCAAGGCACGCATATAAAACTGACGTGGTGACGCGCAACTTGTTCGCCGGTCGACGGGACCTCAAGATCCTCGACTGGGGCATGGGTTTCGGGCGGATTGCCATGGCCATCAAGCGCGTTTTTAATCCTGAGGCACATATTGCTGGCTACGACATCGATTGATTTAACGTCGATTGGGCAAGGACAAATCTACCAGACATCCCAGCCGGCCACTGTGACTTCTACCCGCCATTGCTACTGTCTCCAGAGGCCATCGACTTTATTTGCGGCTTCTCTTTCTGACCCATCTGACCGAGGCCGCGCAGAAGATATGGCTAAGGGAGCTCAAGCGAGTCCTCAAACCGGGAGGAGCGTGCCTGCTGACAACTCGCAGCGACCATCTGCTCCGGGTCCAGGGAGTGCGTACACCAGCAATCCTGCAGCAACTGGCGGCGTATGGATTGTCGGACGTCAGCCGAGATGCCAACCTCGGCCCGAGCTGGACAACTAGACCTATTATCGCGGCACCATTCAGCTTCGCGAACAGATAGAAAGAACCTGGAGACGGTACTTTGACATCGTGGCTTATCTTCCCTTCGGCTTTCGGCAAGACGCGGTCGTCATGCGAAAGTCCTAGCCCGCATTGTCTCACACTGTTGCGGGATGATGGCGCAGCAAGGTCCAAGCCAGCGCCACCTAGAGTATGAGAAATGCGGGCTAACCAAGCACCAATTCGGCTTGGTAGCCGAAAGTGCTCATCCAATCCCGCAGACGCAGCTCGACCGCGGCGGCCTGAGGCTGACTGAGCGTGTGACGCCAACGGCCGACCTCGCCCGTACGGTTGGCGTGATGGTTGTGCCATTGTGTCACCGTATCGACGAGATTACCGGGACTGGGCCGCACTGCCGTCGCCAGTTGGTCGAGTTGCTCGATAAAAGCCTCGATCTCAGGGCGCCGAGACACAGCGAAAATGTGCGCGCGGTCGGCGGCCGCCAGGACGCCGCCAAAGCCCGCGGCAATCAGGTCAAGCGTCGCCGGATCGTCAATAAAGCCTGCTTCGTAACGCAGCATGCAGGCACGCGGATGCGCGGCGAAGCGGGCGCAGAACCGGGCATCCTGCTCCACGTCCCGTAGTGCGGTGTCGAACGCCGGGCCGTGATATTGCACCAACGATGCGACGCAATCGCGCGGATCGCGGGTGGAGACCCAAACCGCCTGGGCATGTTCGCCGAGTTCCGCGGCGGCTGCTTCATCGGTTTCGTGCGATTTGACAATCACCGGTGGCCGACTGTCGTCAAGTGCAGGGTCGCCAAACGGTGGAAGTTCGGCGTGGCTAATGACGTTCGATCCTACAATCGACCGGTCCAGTTGCGAACTCTGCGACGTATGATCTTTTTGTGCCCATGCTCAATCAGTGCGACATCTTTTCTTCGGCCGAAGACGTAGGCGCCGGCATAAACAGGGTTCGTCAGAATGTGATAAATCGTCCGGTTCTTGGGTGCCTTCCACTCAATCGATCGGCTGTCGGATTTATGGACCAAAGTCGGTAACAAGATCCGTACCTGTTGTATCCACAAAAGTACTTGTCGCGCACTCTGCAAGTCAGCAAATCTGTTGAACACAAGAGAAATGGCGTCTTGGATTCGACGATTGGGATCTTTCTCGATTCTATTTTGGTCGGATTTTAGATAACCAATGGCTACAATTCCAAACAACTCTCCCCGGCGTGCTTTTTGTTTTCTGGTTTCGCCAGCGCTGATGAAGAATCGATAACCCCATTTCCCTCATGGCCCCTTTCATGCCGAGCACGAGCCTATCGTCCGGCTGACGCGGATCATAAATCTGATTTTCATCGGCGATCAAACAATTGGTAAAGCCGCAGAACTCAAGCAACGTATGCCATTCACGTCCGTTGCGCGCGAGACGCGAGGCTTCAATCGACACGATGATGCCCCCTCTTCCCTCACATATCCGTGCCAACAGCTTTTCAAAGCCATGCCGAGTGGAATCGCCGTTGGCCGAGCGGCCTAGATCATCATCGATCACCTGCACATCATTCCAGCCAAGCGCCTGCTCCCGCTCTACGAGCCCGTACTGGCGTCGCTTGCTTTCAAGATTGTTCACGACCTGATGTGGCGTTGATTGACGAATATAAACGATCGCGTCGCGGGCCAGATGTTCTGGCGTGATCTTACAGTTGCTCACCGCTTGGCTTCTGGCGAACCGCGTTTTGAATCTCTTTCGGGACATATTCCCCGCAGCTCGCTGCGTTCTTCTGATCTGCTTCCTTTCTACCACCAATACCCCGCAGCTTGCTGCGGGGATTTTTATTTTCTGAGGCGGCGGCCGACATCGTCTCTCTGAAAAGTATTCTGAACAGCTCTAGCGCTTGCTTTCGTAGAGGTAGCGACAAAATGTTCAACGCCTGTGTTTGGAACAGATTGGGTTCGGGTGGCTTCCAGTGTCTCATCGTTCAATCCTCCTGAAGGTTGATTCTCCGAGGAGGCCCCGAGTCTATCCAGGAGCGCCCGTAGTTCGAGAAGCTTGTTGATGGAGAGGCGTGGACAAAGGACGGTCTGAAAAGCAGCCGACTCTGGAGTCGTCATCCACTCCGGGAGTAACGTCTTGGCACCATCGTCAGGTTTAAGGATGATAAGGTGGCGAAATCCGCGGTGCTCAGTGCTGCCAACAACAAGCACCGATTGGCCAACCAGAGGATGAAAAGGATATTTGATCGTGACTGTGTTTTCGGATGTCAGAAACCCTGCATTATGAGCTGCATTCCAAGAACGCCGGCCGGGAATGGCGGCCGCAGGGAATGCCCGAAGCGGTTCGGGAGCATGACTTCCTGATCAAGGAACTTGGTCGGGCGGTGCCTTATGGCGTTTATGATCTCGCAGCAAATGCCGGCTGGGTCTGCGTCGGGATGGACAGCGACACGGCTGAGTTTGCGGTGCAGACGATCCGCCGCTGGTGGTATGAAACCGGTCGGAACCGCTACCCGGACGCCAAGTACCTCGTGATCACGGCCGATGGCGGTGGCAGCAACGGGTCCCGCGTCCGCCTGTGGAAACGCGAGCTCCAGCGCCTCGCCAACGAGATCGGTATCGAGATCAAGGTGCACCACTTGCCGCCCGGCACCAGCAAGTGGAACAAGATTGGTGTGTCACGAACACATGCTCAAAGAAAGGAGATGTGGAGCTGTATGAGAGATGAGGGTAGGCCCCTCGACGCCGGCAGTCAGGTGCAGGCGTCAAACCACTGCAAGCTGCTGCCGTTAACAGCGGTGGTGGTGAGCGTTGCAGTAAAAGGCGGGACGTGATCCCGTCAGGTATGGTCCGGAGAGGCGAGCGAAAGCGAACCGTCGATGACGTGTCGAAATTCCATAGGTGATGTCAAAACCGGGGGTGCGATCTTCTCCCGGGATCAGTTCGGGGGTGGCCCTGAAGCCTGCCCGAAC
>DASRQX010000031.1:0-4489 GCA_035696165.1 Acetobacteraceae bacterium
CGACGTCGTCCAGCGTCTGGCCGATGTCCTCGACCGCAGCCACCGCGGCCTCGGTCGCGCCGCGCAATTCGGCGATCTGCATCGAGATCTCCTGGGTCGCCTTGGCGGTCTGCGACGCCAGGCTCTTGACTTCGCCGGCGACCACGGCAAAGCCCTTGCCAGCCTCGCCGGCGCGCGCCGCCTCGATCGTCGCATTCAGCGCCAGCAGGTTGGTCTTCGCGGCAATGTCGGCGATCAGCCGGACCACGGCGCCGATGCGTCCCGCCGCCTCCGACAATGACCGGATGGTGTCGCGCGCGCTCACGCCCTTTGCCGCGCCGCCACGGGAGACCTCGCTCGCATGCTCGACCTGCGCCGAAACCGTGCGGATCGACGCGGCGAGCTCCTCGCTCGCGGCGGCGACGATCTGGGCATTCCGCATCGCCTGGTCGGCGGCCTCCGAGACATGTTCGGCGTTGGCGCTCACCCGCTCGGCTGATCCCGCCATGGCATCCGCGTCGCGCGCCATGGCACCGGTGCGTTCTGCCACCCGCTCCACCGCGCCGCCGGCTTCCTGCTCAATGGTCACCGCCATCTTGTCCACGGTTTCGCGACGGATGACACTGGCCCGGCGTTCGAATTCGGCTCGCTCCCAGCCGCTGAAGGCCAGATGCGCGCGCATCGCCCGCAGCATCGACGTCATGCGGCGGAACTCGTGCGCCGCGGGCGTGGCGATCGCGGCTTCGAAGTCGCCACGGGAAATCGCCTTGAAATGCGCCTCGACCTCCTGCACGCCGCGCCGGACGGTGCCCAGCAGCGTCCAGCCGAGCACGCCCACGAGAAACAGGCCGGCACATGCGATGACCGCGCCGAAGATCAGCCGCCGCCGCAGGCTCGCCACCGCTCCCGTGTAGGCGTCGTGGCCGGCGGCAATCTGCAGCTCGACGAGCTGGCGGTTGGTGTCGAACACCGCTTCGAACAGGGCGGGAGCCCGCGTCTGGAACAGCGTGTCGAGCTGTTTTGACTCGCCGCGCCGTGCAAGGTCGAGCGCCGGGTCGACGGCATCGTGCAGCAGTGCGGCATACTGGCCTGCGAACGTCCGTGCCAGCACCTGTTGCGCCGGCGTCAGTTCCG
This sequence comes from Acetobacteraceae bacterium, assembly GCA_035696165.1. Classification (GTDB taxonomy): domain Bacteria; phylum Pseudomonadota; class Alphaproteobacteria; order Acetobacterales; family Acetobacteraceae; genus Palsa-883. Next base: position 1,114 of record DASRQX010000031.1, read on the forward strand.
TGGCCTCGTAGGCGCGCCAGAGCTCGGCGGTCTTGGCGATGTTCGCGCGCACCGCCGGTTCGCGGCCCTTGAGTGCCTCTTCCGGCGACACGCCGCGGCCGAGTGTGACGGCCAGTTGCGCCATCGTGCTCCGATTATCGTGCAGCCGATCCGACACGCCCCGGAGCTGATCGACCGCCACCAGGTCGCGTTCATAGACCTGACGAAGCACATCGTTCGACGTCGCCATGCCGGAAAAACCGAGCCAGCCAACCGCCCCGATGACCAGGGCCGCGGCCATCGTCACGGCCGCCAGGTGGCCAAGAACGGAATTCCACGTGTCGGACAGCGTGGTCCGCCAGCCGCGTTGCACCAATTCGCCGTCGCGCAGCTCGACGTTCCTGGCGGTGCCCTCGCGCAGGGCGCGGTAGGCCTGCTCGCCCGCCGCGACCTGGGCGCGGGTCGGCTTCGAGCGAATGGAGATGTAGCCCGTCACACGGTCACCCTCTGTAACCGGCGTGACGTTGGCGCGGACCCAGTAGAAGTCGCCCGACTTGGTGCGATTCTTCACCAACCCATCCCAGGGGCGACCGGCCTTGATGGTGGCCCACAGATTGGCGAAGGCTGCGGGTGGCATATGCGGATGGCGCACCAGGTTGTGCGGCGCGCCGAGCAATTCCTGCTCGGAAAAGCCGCTGATCGCAGAGAACACCCGGTTGGCGAACGTGATGCGCCCGCCGGTGTCGGTGCGCGAGACGAGCTGCTCGCCGTCTGGGACTTCGACCTCGTGCTGGGTGATTGGCTCGTTGTTGCGCATGTGAATTCCCTGTGTGGCAGGCAGGCGCGGTGCTTGGGGTCGGGACGGCGGCGGTGGCACCGGACACGACAGACAAGCGGCAAACGATTGAAATTGGGTAAAGAGCGGGGATGCCGGCGCGGGGCGCCTGACGGCGCGATGCGATGCCACAAGGGAACCCGACCCGTTTGCGGCCCGAAATCAGCGAATTCCGCCAGGGCGCGCTCCACCTGTCCGGAGCAGGAATGCCATCGGAAGGCGGCCCGGTCAGCCACGCCACGCGGGGGTCCCGCCACACCCCGGCCTGCGCTAGCAGCCGCATCGTCGCTGCCGCGCGTCATCGGGGACTGCCATAAACGCCGCCGCACCGCGGTCCACTTCCTGCGAGGCCAGCAGGCGCGGCGTGTCGCACGCCAGCCCGGCCATCAGCGTGTCCAGATCACCCGCGAGCCGCGCTTGCCGGCAGGGATCGCGTGCCAGCTTGATTTTCGACAGGCGTCGCCGCCATCCAGCTGGAACCTCATCGCGCCCGACCGGCGTGGGCGTGCCGGCCTTGCTGAGAATGCGGCTGAGATCACGCGGCTTCGCACGCTCGGCCCGTGCGGCGAGATAGTCCCGAGCCTTCGATGTCGCAACCTTCCCCGCCGTTGCGTTGACGACGAACTGGTTGACCGACTGCGCTTCCTGTGCGGCGAGCACCTTCGCCTTCCTCCATCAGCGATGGAGGAAGGCGAAGGGCGAAGTTGCTGATGGTCGCCACGAATGTCGCCCGGGCGCCGGATCATGAACCCGAACAGCGCGCGTCGCACGTTGGCCGGCTCACGGTTCAAGGGATCTGTACGGAATGGTTTGAACGGCGTGGTCGGGCCGGATTTTGCCGTCGGCTCACGTTTCAAGGGATCAGTACGGGATGGTTTGAATGACGTGGTTGGGCCGGACGTCGGTGCCCGCTGGGGCGGGCAGATGGCGGGGGCGCGGGGTCCGGTAGCGCGGGTGCAGATGGTGTGCGAGGCCTGCCGAGTTGGCGCCGAAGGCAAGACTATTTTGCCGCAGATGAAAGCTGATGGACGCGGATGAGAATTTTGCGGCGGCTGGCTGGCCTGATGGCGCAGTCGGTCGCATCGGCAGCCGCGTCGATCTGCGGCTAAAAATTCCTGCATGCCGGTGCGTCCGGGCGTTGCGATGGGTTGCGGGACTGCGTGGGGCGTGCGGGTGGCGCGGGGTGGGGTGGCGCGGCGCATTACCGGGGGCGGTCGGCGGAAGGCGCTGCGCTTTTCCGCCCTACGCAGTACAGGCGGAGCCGTCGTTGAGGTGTGGTCGGGTTGACCGTCAGGGCCAGCCCTTCGGCGACCCCTGCACCCAGCCTTGGCCCGCTTCGCGGCCCAGGCCGTCAAGGCTAGAGCGCTTTTACCCTGAGTAGCGATATCCGGCATGAACGAGGTAGTTGGCGCACTCGGCTGAGGTGAAGCGATCGAGCAATCGGCCCACAGCCGACCAAAGCGCCTCGACGGTGCGTTGGGCTTCGGCCCGCAGCATTTCCTTCAGTTTGGCAAAGGCCTGCTCGATCGGATTGAGATCAGGGGAGTATGCCGGCAGAAACCGCAGTGACGCGCCGCGTGCCTCGATCGCCTCGCGCACGCCGGCCACCTTGTGGCTGCTGAGGTTGTCGGCGATGACGATGTCATCAGGTGTCAGGCTCGGGGCGAGTTGCTGCTCGACATAGGCGAGGAACAATTCGCCGTCGATGGCACAGTTGAACAGGCACGGTGCGACGATGCGGTCATGGCGCAGGCCGGCGATGAAGGTGGAGGTCATCCAGTGTCCGTGTGGCACGCTGCCGATCGCACGCTCGCCGCGTGGCGCGCGGCCATAGCGGCGGGCCATGTTCGTCGTCGCCCAGGTTTCGTCGATGAAGACCAGTTTGGCGGGGTTTAGCTTCGGCTGACTGTCGCGCCAATCCTGGCGCGCCGCGGCGACGTCGGGACGGTTCTGCTCCGCGGCATGCTGGGTCTTTTTTTTCGCGTCAGGTCAAGCTGGCGCAGCGTCTTCCACATCCCACGCACACTGATCGAGAGCCGGTGCTCGTCGCGCAGCCAGGCCTGCAGTTCGGCCAGCGTCAGGTCAGGCTCCGCCCTCACTTTCAGCCGGATCGCCTCGTGCTGCGCCAGCAGTTTGGGTGGCACGTGGTTGACCTGCGGCCGTGCCGTGCTCTCCCCGCTCACGCGCCGCCGCGCCAGCGCCTTGTAGATCCACGACACGCTCACCTGGAACAACGGCGCCGCCTCATACGCCCCCATCCCCCGGTCAACCGCTGCCAGCACGCGATCCCGCAGGTGCTGCGCATAGGACTGTCCACGACGCCAGCTCATCACGCCTCCGGTCAAATGTCACCGGAAACACAGGAATCACACCCCGTGCCCGTGTCGCAAGGTCGCAGATTCTACTCAGGGTAAAACCGCTCTAACGGCACGGCACGTGCCTGTCGGTGATAGCGGCCGGTGAGCGCGGCCCTCACGTTGCACGGCATTGCGTCCGCCATCGACGGGTTCTTCGTTGCCGACCGGGCCTGGCGCCACCCGCGGGAGTGCCGACCGTGGCGTA
>DASRQX010000032.1:0-18516 GCA_035696165.1 Acetobacteraceae bacterium
GGATGTCGCTTCCTTGGATCTTCTCCTCGGCGGCCGGTGTGCGGACGGTCAGGGTCACTTCGTCGCCGGAACGGCCGCTCACGCCCAGTGTGTTGGCAGACAACAGAAGCCGAACGCCTTCCTCGCTCAGGATTCGCTGCATGGTGTCCGCGACGTCCGGATCCTCGCGGCTCATAATCTGAGAGCCTGCCTCGATGACCGTGACCTGGCTGCCGAACCGGCGGAATGCCTGCGCCATTTCCAGGCCGACGTAGCCGCCACCGAGCACGATCAGATGCGATGGCACGGCGTCCAGCTCAAGCGCCTCGATATGCGTGAGCGGGTGGGCCGCTTCCAGGCCGGGTACGGCCGGCATGGCCGCATGCGATCCGAGATTGAGGAACACTTGCTCGGCCATGAGCACGCGGGTGCCGCCGTCGACGAGTTGCACCTCGAGCGTCTTCGGGGCGACGAAGCGCCCGCTTCCCATGATCAGTTCTGCGCCGCTCTCCCGGTAGTTCTTCAGGTGCAAGGCGACTTCGTGCTCGACCATCTCGCGCTTGCGCTGGCGCACCTTCGCCATGTCGGTTGCGACGCTTCCGACAATCGTGCCGAACTCCGCCGCGTGCTGAACAAAATGCGCGACCCGCGCGCTCCAGACTTCATTCTTGCTGGGCATGCATGCGATGTTGGGGCAGGAGCCGCCGACGTAGCGCCGCTCCACGACGGCGGTGCGCCGGCCCGTCCGCGCCATGTGCCACGCAAGCAACTTGCCGCCCTGCCCGCTGCCAAGGACAAGTGCGTCAACCCGTTCTGATTCCGACATGGTTCGCTCCTGTGTCGCTCGTCGTGCCCTGAGAGGTGGCCGGACGCCGGCTATGCTGCGCGGGCTAGCCGACCGCGCAACGCCGGCAGCAGGCCGGAGGGTTCAGGCCGGCGCGTGTAGTCCGCGGTGACCTCCGCGTAGCGGCTGATCCCGTCCCGGCCGATCACAAACCGGTCCGGCATCGGCAGCGTCCAGCTCGTGTCGCCGTTGAAAGCCGGCAGGTCGTTCTTGAGGCTTTTGTATAGTTCGACCAGATAGTCCGGCAACGCGAAACGCAACCCGAAGGCCGCCGCCGTCTCGTTGCCGGGGTCGGACAATATTGGAAAATCAAGTCGGTTGGCGCGCAGCGCCTTGCGGCTGTTCACGGCATCTTGTGGGGAGATTGCCACCAGCTGCGCGCCGAGCTCGCGGAACGCTGGCAGTGCCTCCTGCAGTGCCTGCAGTTCCATATTGCAGTACGGGCACCAGACACCGCGGTAGAAGCTCACGACGAGCAGGCCTTGCGAGAGCAGTTCGGACGAGGAGACGGTCCTGCCGTTGGCATCCTTCAGCACGAAGGACGGAACCTTGTCGCCCGCCTTCAGCGCACGCTGCGCAGCGCCGGAGGCGATGAGCTCGGCAGTGGCGCGGTGCATGGTCTCGATCACCGGGCGGGGCACGCTGTAGGGCGGCTTGCCCGCCTCGAAGTCGGCCTCGAAGGCATCGAGCTTGGCGTGCAAGGACATGGCTTGCAGAGACACGGGCGGCTCTCCGGAATATGCGCCGACGGCCTGGCTGCCGTCGCGGTGAAAGTGACGCGCGGAGGGTTGGCGCGGCAGGCGGGGTGGGGTGATAATTCTCATTCCCCAAAGGAATAAGAACAGGAATAAGGACAAATAAGGATGGACCGGCTGGCCGCGATGGAAACCTTCGTCCGCGTTGTCGAGACCGGATCGTTTTCGGCTGCGGCACGGACACTGAATGTCGGTCAACCGGCGGTGTCCAAGACCGTCGCACAGCTGGAGGAGCGTCTGGGCGTACGGCTGCTGATGCGCTCGACGCGAGCGCTGTCGCCGACCGAGGCGGGGCGGAACTTCCATGACCACGCGAAGCGCGCGATCGAGGAAGCGAACGAGGCCGAGACGGCCGCACGCGGCGCGGGCGCGAGCCTGACCGGCCGGCTGCGGATTTCCGCGACGGTGACCTTTGCGCGTCTGCATGTCGTCCCACGCCTGCCGACGTTCCTTGCGGCGCATCCCGACCTGACGATGGACGTGATCCTCGATGATCGGGTGATCGACCTTGTCGAGGAGGGCGTCGATGTGGCGTTGCGCATGGGCACGCTGGTTGACTCGGCACTGACGGCACGGAAGCTTGCGTCTGCTCCGCGATGCGTGGTCGGAACCGCCGCCTATTTCGCGCGGGCGGGCGTGCCGGCTACGCCGGCCGAATTGGCGGAGCACTCCGTGGTTGTCTATGTCCCGGACTCGGCAGGCGACACCTACACATTCCGGCAGGGCGCCACCGAACTGTCGGTCAGCGTATCGGGCCGGTTGCGCGTGAGCGCGGCCGAGGGCGTGCGGGCTGGAGTCATGGCCGGCATGGGCGTAACGATCGCCTCGGCCTGGATGTTCAGCCCCGAGCTTGAGTCGGGCGAGGTGCGCGCAGTGCTGACGGACTGGACGCTGCCGTCGATCGATCTGTTTGCAGTTTACCCGACGGGCCGGATGCCAAGCGCCAAGGCCCGTGCGTTCGCTGCCTTCGTCGAAGCTGAGTTGAAGGGATGACGTTCCCACACCGCGGGTCCCCGTGAGGCGCCCGTCAGGCGGCGCTGAACGTCCGGTTCCGAGGTCACCCAATTGGTATCCTGGCGATCGCTTCAGGTCGAATGCGACTGTACAGGCCGAACGACCCGGCACCCCCTGGTCTGCATCGGTAGCCGACGTTCCGGCCGAAAAGCGCTCGGGCGCGGACGTTACAGCACCGCCACGGACTGCGCTTCCAGCGCCGCCGGATCGATCGTGATGCCGATCCCCGGCCTGTCGGGCACGCGCACGCAGCCGCCGCCGGCACGCAACACGTCGGCGACGACGTCGTGCTCCAGCGCGTAGCTGGGCATGTAGAACTCGCAGCCGAGCGTCATGTTGGGCAGCGTGCTCAGCACATGCGCGGCGGCGGCCAGCGCGATGCCGCCCTCCCACAGCGTGCCGCCGTAGGTCGGCCATCCGGCAGCCGCGGCGACCGCGTCGAGCGCCCTCGCCGGACCTATACCGCCGCATTTGCCCAGCTTGATCGAAATGCAGTCGGCGATGCCGACGCGAACGGCGCGCAACATCTCGGCGGCGTCGTAGACGCTCTCGTCGGCCATGATCGGCGTATCGAGCGCGGCGGCGAGTGCGGCCATCGCGGGTTCCTGGCCGCGCGGCACGGGCTGCTCGATGAAAGTCGGGCGCAGGGTCTCGATGTCGCGCAACCGGACCAGCGCGTCGAATGGGTCCAGTCCCTGGTTGTAGTCGACCCGCAGATCGAGATCGGGCAGCGCATCCCGCAGCGCGGCGAGCCGGCGCAGATCCTCGGCGTGCCCGGCAAAACCGGTCTTCACCTTCAGGATCCGGTGACCCTGGCCGAACATCTCCTTCGCGCGCGCCAGGTCGGCGGCGAAATCGGGATCGGCGATGGAGAACGACAATGGGATAGTGTCGCGAACCGCGCCGCCCAGCAGCGCGTGCACGGGCGCGTTCGCACGTTGGCCGGCGATGTCCCACAGCGCCATGTCGATGGCCGATTTGGCCTCCGGATGGAACGCGATGGCATGCGCACAATCGCGCATGCGCGCGCCGATCGCAGCCGGGTCGGCGCCGAGCAGCGCCGGGCGCAGGGCCGCGTCCAGCGCGCCTAGGGTTGTCTCGGCGACATTGCCGAACGGCGCCCAAGGCGCTGCCTCGCCCCAGCCGACCAGGCCGTCGGCGGTGCGGATCGTCACGATGACGCGGCGCACCGCGCGCGAAATCGCGCCGGATCCGTGGCTGCGCGCATTGCGGATGCGGCTTTCGATGAGCCGCAGCGCGATGTGATCGATCCGGTCGGTCATGTTGCCCCCTGTCGCCTTATCCCCTGTCGCCTTATCCCCTGGCGCCTAACCCCCTGGCGCCGCCATTTAATCCGCCCGGCGTTAACCTTCCACTAGCGAGTTGGCGCCCAGCATCATCGCGAAATCGGACCAACCGCTCAGGACACGAGTCGCATGCTGCGGGTCGTCGCCTGCATTGCCCTCGATCATAACCCGCTGCTGGTGGCGCTGGCAGCGGTGATCTGCGCATTGGCCTGCCTGGCCTACATCAACATGCTGGGCCGCGCCGCGGCGGGGCATGACGCCCTGCGCAGAGCATGGGTGGCGGCCGCCTCAGTGGTGTTCGGCTGCGGTGTCTGGGTCACTCATCTCGTCGCCATGATGGGGTTCCAAAGCAGCGTGGCGGCCGTCTATTCACTGGGTCCGACAGCGATTTTCCTGGATTTGGTCATCGTGGGCAGCGCAGCGGCTTCCCTGGCGTGGGTGCAGGGTGCCGAGCCGACGGGGAAGCCCACCGCATGGTGTGCCCTCGGCGGGGTACTGATCGGGGTGAGCATTGCGGCCATGCACTGCACCGGCATGGCGGCGCTGCAGCGGGCCGGAACGATGGTTTTTGACTTCGATTTTGTTGTCACATCGATCGTGATCGGCATCTTGCTGTCGGTCGAGGCAATGCTGGCCGCGGCGTCGCGGCAGCGGGCCTTGGCGACCGGTCTGCTGGTTTTGGGGATATGTGGACTCCATTTGACTGCGATGGCCGGGGTCCAGTTGTATTCCTGGACGTCAGGTGATTCGGACGGCGAACTGGTGGCGAGCGGCGGTCTGGCGGTCGCGATTGGCGGCATCGCCTTGTTCATCCTGCTGCTAAGCTTGGCCGGAACCGCGGTGGATGCACATCTGACCCGGCTGGCGACGAACGAAGCTGGCCGGCTGGCCAATTCTCCGAGGCGACGTTCGAGGGCATCCTGTTCTGCCGTCGGGGCCTTGTGTTGGACGCAAACGGCGCGTTCGGCCGGATGGGTGGCTGGGATCGGAAGGCCCTCGTCGGCCGCGCGCTGGAGCAGTTGTTCGTGGCGGAAGCCCGAGACCTGCTCTACCCGGTCGGCGCGGGCGCTCGGACGGAGGCCACCGAAACAGCACTGCTCACACATGACGGCTCGGCCTGCCCGGTCGAACTGCTGAGCCGCTCGATCACCCAGGACGGCGAGCCGACAGCCGTGGTGGTGGTGCGCGACATCTCCGAGCGCAAGGCAGCGGAGCAGCGCATCGGCGAATTGGCGCACTACGATGCGCTGACGGGCTGCGCCAATCGCGTGCTGGTCCGCGACCGGTTGGCGCAGGCGCTGGCGATGGCCGAGCGGTCCGGGCACGACGTTGCACTGCTGTACTGCGGCCTCGACCGGTTCACGGAGGTCAACGACCTGCTGGGCCACACGGTTGGCGACCGGGTGCTGATCGAGGTAACCAACCGGCTGAGTGCGCGGTTGCGCGACACCGACACGCTGGCGCGGCTTGGTGGCGACGAGTTCGCCGTGATCCAGCCGCGGATCGAGGCGCCGGACGATGCGGCGGTGCTGGCGGAGCGGCTGCTCAGCGGCCTGAGTGAGCCGCTGGAGATTGACGGGCAACAGATCCTGATCGGCATGACCGTCGGCATTGCGCTGCATCCGCAGAACGGTGCCACCGGTGAGACATTGCTGCGTGCCGCCGATGGAGCGCTGCGCCGCGGCAAGCAGGAGCGGCGCGGCGCGAGCCACTTCTATACGCCGGGCATGGACAGCGAATTGATGGAGCGCCTGGCGCTGGAACGCGCGATCTGCCGCAGGCGATCGCGCGCGGGGAGATGCGGCTGCACTACCAGCCGATATTCGAGGTGGGAAGCCGCAGGCTGGTGGACCACGAGGCGCTGCTGCGGTGGCAGCACGCCGAGCGGGGATTGGTTTCGCCCGGCATCTTCGTGCCGTTAGCCGAACGGAATCGCCAGATCGTGCCGATCGGGCAATGGGTGCTGCGGACCGCCTGCGCCGCCGTCGCGGCGATACCGGGCGCCTCACGGATCGCGGTAAACCTGTCGCCGGTGCAGGTGCGGATGGACGACCTGCCGCAACTGGTCGAAGAGGTTCTGCGCGAGACCGGTCTGGCGCCGGAACGGCTGGAACTGGAGATCACCGAGGGTGTGTTGATCGAAGAAACGGCGCGCACGCTATCCGTGCTGCGCGCGTTGAAGCGGCTGGGCGTGCGTATCGCGCTGGATCATTTCGGCCCCGGATTCTCGAGCCTGAGTTCCCTCCGCCGCTTCCCGTTCGACAAGTTGAAGATCGATCAATCGTTCATGAAGGATCTTGGCGAGGACGGCGAATCAGACACCATCGTGCGTGCCATCCTGGCGCTGGGGCACAGCCTGCGGCTGGAGGTGACGGCCGAAGGCGTTGAGACCGAAACACAGCTTCGCATGCTGCGGCATTATGGCTGCGACCAGGCGCAGGGCTTCCTACTTGGGCGGCCGGGGCCTGATTTTGTTGCCGACACGATTGGCGTGACGCCGGAGGTTGCGGCGGCCTCAGCGTGGTTCGAGGGGCGCGATGCGCCGCTGGTGGCGGCGCAGCACGCCGAACGCCATCGCCCGCAGCGACGTACCGTGCCGCCTGGCCACTGTGTGTAATGGAAGATCGCTCTGCTGCGTAGGCACAGTCTGTTCCGACCGAGTTTTGCGACGCACTCTCAGCCGTGCCGGGCGCGGCTGTCGGCGGGCGCCTGCTCGCGCTGGTGCATGCCGTAGTCGCGGATCACACCGGCGATGCGCAGCCGATAGTCACGGAATACGCCGGCGCGGCCCTGTGCCTGCGCGGCGCGGTGCTCCATCGTGTTGCGCCAGGCCTGCACCGCGGCCTCGTCGCGAAAGAAGGACAGCGACAGGATCTTGCCCGGTTCCGACAGGCTTTCGAACCGCTCGATCGAGATGAAACCGTCGATCTGCTCCAGCAACGGGCGAAGTGCCGCGGCCAGGTCGAGGTAGTTCTGCTTGCGGTCGGGCGCCGGCCACACCTCGAAGATCACAGCGATCATCCGTTTGCCTCCTTGATCCAGGGCCGCACACGCGCCATGCCGACGGCCATTATGTCACCTGGCGCAGGAATGTGCGCTCCTCGGCCAGGATGAAGCGTTGCTCCTCGGCAAAGCGGAAGTTGGCCTGGCTCTCGCTGTCGCCGCGCAGGCGCGCCCGATACGCCTCGTACTCCGCCAGGCTGGGGAAGGAAATCAGCCCGTAGGCGATATTGTTGGTGCCCTCGTGTGGCATCCAGTAGCCGACGAGGTCGCCGCCGCATTTCGGGATGAGTTCGAGCCAGCGTTGCGCGTAACCCTCGAACGCGTCGCGCTTGAATGGGTCGATCTGGTAGCGGATGAAGACGGTGAGGGTCATGGCGTGCCTCCTGTGGTGGCTGCGCGACGATCCTGCCCGATCGCCGGACGTGCATGTTTCGCCGCCTGTCGAAATGGCACCGCGTCGCCGCCGTGGCCGCCCCTGCGGTCATGGCCGGCCCTGCCGTCATGTCCGGCCCTTCCGTCAGGCCTGGGCTTGACCCCGGCGTCCCACGCGGCACCGTGCTGGCGGGGATGCCCGGCGGGTCGCGCCCGGGCAGGACGTATAGCGGAGAGCAAGTACCTTGCCGATACAGGACAAAATCCCGATCATCCTCGACTGCGATCCCGGCACCGACGACGTCTTCGCCCTGTTTCTGGCGCTGGCGTCGCCGGAGATCGAGCTGCTGGCGGTGACGGTCGCCGGCGGCAATGTCGGGCTGGACCGCACGCTGCCGAATGCCCTGGCGCTGATGGCGCTGGCCGACGCGCCGGGGCGGCCGTCAGTGCCGGTTTTCGCCGGTGCGGACCGCCCGCTGCTCGGCAGTTTTGCCCCCGAGGTGCGCGTGCATGGCGTCGATGGGCTCGGGGGCGTGGCGCTGCCCGCCAGCGGGACTGCGGCGCCAGAACTGGCCGCGGATGCGATACGGCGCATTCTGCGTGCGGCGGCGCAACCCGTGACGCTGGTGGGGATCGCACCGGTGACCAACCTCGCCTTGGCGCTGATCACCGAGCCGGCACTTGCGGCGAAGGTCGAGCGCATCGTGCTGATGAGCGGCGCCTGGAGCGAGGGCAACGCCACGCCGGCCGCCGAATTCAACGCGCTGAACGACCCCGAGGCGTTGGCGATCGTGCTGGCCTGCGGCCGGCCGGCGGTGCTGGTGACGCTGGAACTGACCGCGCAGGCGCTATGCACACCAACTCGGCTGGAGGCGCTGCGGGCGGGCGGCGGCGGGCGGTGCCTGCGCGCCGCGTGCGACATCCAGGCCACCGTGCCGCTGTCGCGGCGCCTTGGCGGGCGTGGCGCGGCGTTGCACGATCCGTGCGCGATCGCCTGGCTGCTGCGGCCGGACCTGTTCACCGGGCGCGACTGCGCGGTGGAGGTCGATCTCGGGCCGGGACCGGGGCGCGGGCGGACGGTGATCGACCGATGGGGGCGCACCGGCCGACCGGCCAACGTGGTGTTGCCGGAGACCCTGGACGGGGCAGCGTTCTTCGATTTGCTGGGTGCGGCGCTGGCGCGGTTGCCGTAACGCCGCCGCTCGCTCGGCGCGGTGCTGGTGCCGTTGGCGTGGCGTTGCCGCTCGCTCGGCGTTGCTTGGCACGGTTGGCGTGGCGCCGCCGCGCCGATTCATTTGCCGTCGTGGCGGTGGAGCGGAAACGGGCGCAGAATGACATGGCGTCACCGCCTTGGCGAACCGAGGGCGGCATCCGCGCCAGGAGCCGACGAAACCGGCAACGCCAGCACCTCACTCTCGATACTTCGGCCATGACCGAAGCATATCGACCCGACTTCGGATTATCAGTCGCGAGCGTTCGGTAACGTCGTCGTCGCGCGCCCACGGGCGTGGGCCGATATGAATATGCGACGCGCGAAACCGCCGGCGGCCAATCGTCGATGCTGGACGGATGCTCGCACACGCCAGGGACGCCTGCAAACACCAGGGATATTAGCACATGACCATCAAGCAGCTGCTCGACCGGACTGCCGCGTACGCAGCCGGATACGTCGACACCGTGAATTCGCGGCCGATCGTGACGACCGCGTCGATCGAGGAGCTGCGCGCGCGCCTGGCCAAACCGGTGCCCGAGGCATCCACCGACGCGGTGCAGGTCATCGACGAGTTGGTCCATGATACCGAAGGCGGCATCCTCGGATCTTCCAGCGGGCGCTTCTTCGGTTGGGTCATCGGCGGCACGCTGCCGGTGGCGCTTGCCGCGGATTGGCTCACGTCAACCTGGGACCAGAACGCCGCCTCCAATGTGACCGCGCCGGCCGAGGCGGTCGTCGAAGAGGTTTGCGGCGACTGGGCGAAGCAACTGCTGGGGATCCCGCCGTCGGCGTCCTTCGCCTTCGTGACCGGCTGCCAGATGGCGCACACCACGGCACTGGCGGCCGCCCGGCATAAGCTGCTGCGCGACCGGGGGTGGAACGTTGAGGCGAAAGGCCTCGCGGGTGCGCCGGCGCTGCGTGTCCTGACCGCGGCGAACCGGCACGAGTCGATCATTCGTTCGGTGCGCCTGCTGGGCATGGGCACGGATGCACTCGAGATCGTGCCCAGCGACCAGATCGGGCGAATCGATACGGTCGAGTTCGAGCGCGTCCTGGGTGGATCGCCGGGCGTGCCGACGATCGTTACGCTGCAGGCTGGAGACCTCAATACCGGAACGTTCGATCCGTTTGCCGAAGCCTGCCGAATCGCCCACGACTATCGCGCGTGGGTCCACGTGGATGGCGCGTTCGGACTGTGGGTAGCGACAAGCCAAAAGTACCGCCACCTGCTGGACGGCGCGGAGCAGGCCGACTCGTGGGCGACGGACGGGCACAAATGGTTGAACCTGCCGTTCGATTGCGGCCTGGTCTTCGTCGCCGACCCAGCGGCGCATCGTGCGGCGTTCGCGCAGGACACCAGCTATGCGGTGCCGATCGAGCACCTGCGCAACCAAAAGGATTGGAATCCGGAATGGTCGCGACGCGGTCGCGGGTTCCCGGCATACGCCGCGATCCGCGCGCTCGGCCGGTCCGGGATCGCCGATATCGTTGACCGCTGTTGCGCCCACGCCGATCGGCTGGTCAGCGGCATCGGCGCCCTGCCCGGCGCGGCGATCCTCGTTCGGCCGACCATCAATCAGGGCCTGGTACGGTTTCTGTCGCGCGACGGCAATCACGACCGCCAGACCGATGCGGTGATCGGGCGTATCCAGGCGAAAGGCGTCGCGTGGTTCGGCGGGGTCACGTGGCAGGGCATGCGGGTCATGCGCATTTCCGTCTGCAACTGGACGACGACGGATCGTGATGTCGATGACACCATCGCCTCGGTGCGTGACGCGCTCGCCGAGGCGGGCACCTGACCGCAGCCTTCGCGGGTGCGGCGTCGGCGCAGTTGCCGTAGCGCCGCCACTCCGGTTTGCTGCGGGTCAGGCAATACAGGAGATCACGATGGACCCGCGCGAGTTGCCGTTCGACGCCGAGACGATGCTGGACGGCCTGCGCCCCTGGATCGAGTGCGAAAGCCCGACCTACGATCCTGCCGCGGTCAATCGCATGATGGACCTGGCGGCGCGCGAACTGGTGATCGCCGGCGCGCGGGTCGAGCGGATCGCCGGGCGCATGGGGTTCGGCGACTGCGTGCGTGCCAGATTTCCCCATACGACGCCGCACGTCCCCGGCATTCTTGTCATGGGCCACCTCGACACCGTCCACCCGATCGCAACGCTCGCAAAACTGCCGTTCCGGCGTGAAGGCGGGCGCGCCTGGGGTCCGGGCATCCTGGACATGAAGGGCGGCAACTACCTGGCGCTGGAGGCGATCCGCCAGCTTGCCCGCACCGGTGTGGTAACAAATCTGCCGGTGACCGTGCTGTTCACCAGCGACGAGGAGGTCGGCAGCCCCTCGACGCGTGACCTGATCGAGGCTGAGGCGGCGCGGCACCGTTACGTGCTGATCCCGGAGCCGGCGCGTCCCGACGGTGGGGTGGTGACTGGGCGCTACGCCATCGCGCGGTTCAACCTGGAGGCGACCGGCCGGCCGAGCCATGCCGGCGCGCGGCTGGCCGAGGGGCGGTCGGCGATCCGCGAGATGGCACGCAAGCTGATCGAGATCGAGGACATGACCACGCCTGACTGCACCTTCAGCGTGGGCGTGATCCAGGGCGGGCAATGGGTGAACTGCGTGTCCACCACCTGCACCGGCCAGGCGCTTTCGATGGCGAAACGGCAGGAGGACCTGGACCGCGGGGTGGCGCGCATGCTGGCGCTGGGGGCCTCATCGAACGAGGTGCAGTTCAAGGTGACGCGCGGGGTAACGCGGCCGGTGTGGGAGGCGAATGCGAAGACCGTGGCGCTGCACGCGGCGGCGCGCGGCGTGGCGCGCGGGCTGGGGTTCGATATTCCGCCGCAGAGCGCCGGCGGCGGGTCGGATGGCAATTTCACCGGCGCGATGGGGATCGCCACGCTGGACGGGCTGGGCGTGCAGGGCGCCAACGCGCACACGCTGGATGAGCACATCGTTATCGACAGCCTGGCCGCGCGCGGCAGGCTGATGGCGGGGCTGCTGGCGGCGCTGGAATGAGTGGGGAGATGCCCCGGTCGGACGGCGTGCTCACCACCGCCTGGCGCATAGTCGCCTCGCGGCGTCGGCTGTTCATCGGCCTGGTGTGCGGGCTCGTGGCGGTGCCGCTGCTGCCGAGCGGTGCGAGTGCCATGGCTCGCTCGATCCTGGCCTGGGACATCGGCGTGGGCGTGTTTCTGGTGCTCGCGTTGATTCTGTTTTTGACCGAGGACCACCGAAACATGGCGGCGCACGCGGTGGCGCAGGAAGAGGGCGAGTGGACGATCTTCACCCTGATGGTGGCCGCGGTGGTAATCAGCATGGTGGCGATCGCCGGAGAATTCGGCGCCGCCGCGCAACTGAAGGGGACCAGCAAGCTGCTGCATGTCGGCCTGGTGGCGGTGACCCTGCTGCTGACCTGGCTGATGCTGCAGGCCACGTTCGCGTTACGTTACGCACACGAATACTACGCGGTGTCGGGCGATGGACCGGCGGTGGATGGCGGGCTGAACTTTCCGGAGGAGGAACATCCGGACTACATGGATTTCCTGTATTTCTCGCTGGTGCTGGGGATGACGTTCCAGGTGTCCGACGTGGCAATCACGTCCCGCAAGCTGCGGCGGCTGGCGACGCTGCACGGGTTCCTTGGGTTCGTGTTCAACACCGTTATTCTGGCGCTGACTGTGAACATCGCGGCGGGGCTGTTGTAGTTGGGGCGGCGTCATCCCGACAGGAAGGCAATCAGAAGTGGATGACGCGTTTGTAGGCGTCCAGCACAGCCTCGTGCATGGTCTCGCTGATCGTCGGGTGCGGGAACACCGTGTGGATCAGTTCGGTTTCGGTGGTTTCCAGTTCGCGGGCGATGACGTAGCCCTGGATGAGTTCGGTCACCTCGGCGCCGATCATGTGGGCGCCGAGCAGTTCGCCGGTCTTGGCGTCGAACACCGTCTTCACCATGCCCTCGGGCTCGCCGAGCGCGATCGCCTTGCCGTTGCCGATGAACGGGAAGTGGCCGACCTTGACCTCGTGGCCGGCTTCCTTCGCGCGGGCCTCGGTCAGCCCGACTGACGCGACCTGCGGGCGGCAATATGTGCAACCCGGAATGTTGCCGGTTTCGAACGGATGCACGTCGTTCAGGCCGGCGATCCGTTCGACGCAGATCACACCTTCATGGCTGGCCTTGTGCGCGAGCCAGGGCGGGCCAGTGAGATCGCCGATGGCGTAGATGCCGGGTTCGCCGGTGCGGCCGTAGCCGTCCACCACGACATGCGTGCGATCGATTTTTACCCCGGTGCCTTCCAGGCCGATGTCCTCGACATTGCCGACGATGCCGACGGCAGAGATCACCCGATCAACCGTGATGTCCTGTGACTTGCCGCCGGCTTCCACCGTCACCGTTACGCTGTCGGCGGCCTTCTTCGCGGCCTTCACCGCGGCGCCGGTCAGGATTTTCATCCCCTGTTTTACGAACGCCTTGTGGGCGAAGGCGCTGATTTCCTCGTCCTCGACCGGCAGAATGCGGGGCAGGACTTCGACCACCGTTACTTGCGCTCCCATATCGTGGTAGAAGCTGGCGAACTCTATGCCGATGGCGCCGGAACCGATCACCAGCAGGGTTTTCGGGAAGCTGCTCGGCACCATCGCTTCCCGGTAGGTCCAGATCAGTTTTCCATCCGCTTCGACGCCCGGCAATTGCCGCGCGCGCGCACCGGTCGCCAGGATGATGTGCGGCGCCTTCAGCGTGCCAACCGGCTTGCCGTCTTTTTCCACCGCCAGCGTCTGCTTGCCGGCGAGTTTGGCAGTGCCGTCGAACACGGTGATCTTGTTCTTGCGCATCAGGTGCGCAACGCCGGACGAAAGTTGTTTCGCCACCGCGCGCGATCGTTTCACTACCTTGTCGAGGTCGAACTTCGCTTCCACGGGCGCGAAGCCGTAGTCCGGCAGGTGGTGCAGCAGATGGTTGATCTCCGAGGTGCGCAGCAGCGCCTTGGTCGGGATGCAGCCCCAGTTCAGGCAAATACCGCCCAGGTTTTCCCGCTCCACGACCGCGGTCTTCAGGCCGAGTTGCGCGCCGCGGATGGCGGCGACGTAGCCGCCGGGACCGCCGCCCACGATGATCAGGTCGAAGCTCTGCTCAGCCATTGTCTGCTCCTTCGGCGAGCGCGATCAGGGCGGCTCCGCCCAGTTGGCGCACGTGCCAGTCCTGCATCGGGCGCGCGCCGATGCGTTCGTAGAAGTCGATCGAGGGTTGATTCCAGTTCAGCACGCGCCAGTCGATGCGTCGGCATTTCTCCGTGACGGCACGGCGCGCGAGGTGGCGCAGCAGCGCGAGGCCGATCCGCCTGCCGCGATAGGCGGGTTCGACGAACAGGTCTTCCAGGAACATGTCGGGGCGGCCGGTGAACGTGCTGAAGGTGTAGTACCAGACTGCAAGGCCGACGGCGCGGTCGTCGGCGATCGCCAGCACGGCGTGGGCATGGGGTTGCGGACCGAAGAGCGCGGTGTGAAAGTCCGTTTCGGTGGCGACGGCCGCGTGGAGCAGTTTCTCGTAGTCGGCGAGGGCGCGGACGAGACGCAGTATGTCGGGGAGGTCCTCGGGCGCGGCATCGCGCAGGGTGAAGGGCGGATGTTGCAGCGGATGGCTCCTTCTTTTCCCTCTCCGGCCTTGCGGGCGAGGGTCAGGGTGAGGGCGAGGCGTCTGCAACGCCGCACCCTCACCCCCCCCTCTCCCAAAGCGGGAGAGGGAGTGATGGCGTCACAGCATCAAACTCAACGGGTCCTCCACAATCGCCTTGAATGCGGCCAACCATTCCGCGCCCAGCGCGCCGTCCACCACGCGGTGATCGACGCTCATCGTGCAGGTCATTACTGTGGCGATCGCCAGCGCGCCGTTCTTCACCACCGGTCGCTGCTGCCCGGCGGCCACCGCCAAGATCGCCGATTGCGGCGGGTTGATGATCGCGGCGAACTCCGACACGCCGTACATCCCCATGTTGGAGATCGAGAACCCGCCGCCCTGAAATTCCTCCGGCTTCAGCTTGCCGGTGCGCGCGCGGGCGGCCAGATCCTTCATCTCGGCGCTGATCGCGGCAAGACCTTTCTGATCCGCCTTGCGCACGATCGGCGTGATCAGCCCGTCGGGAATCGATACCGCTACCGAAATGTCGACGTCGTGGTACATCGCGATCGCATCCTCGGTGAAGCTGGCGTTCACCTTCGGGATGCGGCGCAGCGTGATGGCGGCGGCCTTGATGATCAGGTCGTTCACCGACAGCCGGAATGCGCTGGGACCCTCTTTCGGTGACTTGGCATTCAAGTCCTCGCGCAGCTTCAGCAGCGCATCGATCTCGATGTCCATCGAGACATAGAAGTGCGGGATTGTCTGTTTTGCCTCGACCAGGCGCCGCGCGATCACCTTGCGGATGGTGGAGTTCGGCACCAGCGTATGCGGCGCGGTGATCGTGATCGGCGCGGTGGGCCCGCGCGTCGGTGGCGCGGCGGCCGCGGCGGCAGCGGGCGCTGCGGCAGCGGTTGGCCTGGCGCCACTCAGCGCGGCCTCGATATCCACCTTGACGATGCGCCCGTTCGGCCCGCTGCCCTTCAATGCAGCGAGGTCGATCCCCGCCTGCAACGCCATGCGGCGCGCCAAGGGCGAAACGAAAATCCGATTCTCACCCGTATCGTGCCCATTGCCCTTCGCGACCGCCGGTGCAGGAGCGGCTGTTGCCGCCGAGGTGGCTCCAGCCGCCGCGGCCGGTGGCGCGGCAGCCGGCGTTGCAGCAGCGGACGGCGGCGGCGCCGGCGCGGCAACCTGGGTCGGTGCCGCCGGCGCCGCCGCCGCAGCAGTCGGCGCAGAAGTGGGCACTGCCTCGCCCTGCTCGACCAGCACGCCGATCGGTTCATTGACCTTCACGCCCGAGGTGCCGTCCGCGACCAGGATCTTGCCCAGCACGCCTTCGTCGACCGCCTCGACCTCCATCGTTGCCTTGTCGGTTTCGATCTCGGCGATCACGTCACCGGCTTTCACCGCCTCGCCTTCCTTCTTCAGCCAGCGCGCCAGTGTGCCCTCGGTCATCGTCGGCGACAGCGCCGGCATCAGGATGTTGGTGGCCATGACGCTCCCCCGCTCAGATGATCTTCTTCACCGCGTCCACCACCCAGTCGGGTTGCGGCAGCGCCAGCTTCTCCAGGTTCGCCGCGTAGGGCAGCGGCACATCCACACCATGCACCCGAACCGGTGGCGCATCGAGCCAGTCGAACGCGCCCTCGATCACCTGCATCACCACTTCGGCGCCGATGCCCGCGAAGGGCCAACCTTCCTCGACCGTCACCAGCCGGTTGGTTTTTTTTACGCTGGCGATAATCGTTTCAGTATCGAGCGGCCGGAGCGAGCGCAGGTTGATCACCTCGGCATCGATCCCCTGCCCCGCCAGCGCCTCGGCCGCCTTCAGCGCAACGTCGACCATGATGCTGAACGCGACCAGCGTAACCTGAGTGCCGGCGCGCTCGATCTTCGCCTTGCCGATGGGTACGATGAAGTCGTCATCCACCGGGCACTCATGCGTGTGGCCGTAGAGGATTTCGTTCTCCAGCACGATCACCGGGTTGGGATCGCGGATCGCCGACCGCAACAATCCCTTGGCGTCGGCCGAGGACCATGGCGCCACCACCTTCAACCCCGGCACATGCGCGTACCAGCTTGCGTAGCACTGCGAGTGCTGCGCGCCGACGCGCGAGGCGGCGCCGTTGGGGCCGCGGAATACGATCGGGCAACCCATCTGGCCGCCCGACATGTACAGCGTCTTGGCCGCCGAGTTGATGATCTGGTCCATCGCCTGCATGGCGAAGTTGAATGTCATATACTCGACAATCGGCTTCAGTCCGTTCAGCGCGGCGCCGACCGCCATGCCGGTGAAGCCGTGCTCGGTGATCGGCGTGTCGATCACCCGCTTGGGACCGAACTCGTCCAGCAGGCCCTGGCTGATCTTGTAGGCGCCCTGGTACTGGGCGACTTCCTCGCCGATCAGGAAGACATCGGCGTCGCGACGCATCTCCAGCGCCATGGCGTCGCGCAGGGCTTCACGGACGGTGATCGGCTTGGTCGGACCCCAATCCTTTTCAGCCGCCGGGGCGGCGGTCTCCCGGGTCACTTGCCCGGAGGCAGGCGCTTTCGCCACCTGTGGCGTGGGAGCTGTCTTCGCCTCCTGAGGCGGAGCCGCGGCCTTGGCTTCCGGCCGCGGGGCTGGTTCTTCCGGCTTTGCAACGGGCTTTGCCGCGGGGGCCGCGGAGACATCTTCTCCGTTTGCGGCCAGCACGGCGATCGGCGTGTTGACCGGTACGCCCTCGGTCCCCTCATCGACCAGGATCTGCGTCAGCTTGCCCTCGTCGACCGCCTCGACCTCCATCGTTGCCTTGTCGGTTTCAATTTCGGCGATCACGTCGCCGGCGCGGATGTCCTCGCCGACCTTTTTCACCCAGCGCGCCAGCTTGCCCTCGGTCATGGTGGGCGACAGCGCGGGCATCAGGATCTGCGTCGTCATTGTCAGCCCTCCACCAGGACGTCGGTGTAGAGCGCCGCGGGATCGGGCTCCGGACTGGACTGTGCGAAGTCCGCCGCCTCCTGCACGATCGCCTTCACCTCGTCGTCGATCGCCTTTATGGCGGCTTCGTCCACGCCTATGGCTTCCAGCTTGTGGCGTGCGCCTTCGATGCAATCGTGCTGGGTACGCATCATCTGCACCTCCTCGCGGGTGCGGTAGCGCGCCGGGTCGGACATCGAGTGGCCGCGGTAGCGGTAGGTCTTCACCTCCAGCAAGTACGGCCCCTTGCCGGCGCGGCAGTATGCCACCGCGGCTTCGCCGGCCGCCTTCACCGCCAGCACGTCCATGCCGTCCACCTGCATGCCCGGGATGCTCCAGGGCACGCCGTTTTGCGACAGGTCCTTCGAGGCCGAGGCGCGATCGATGCTGGTGCCCATGCCGTATTTATTGTTCTCGATGACGAACACGGTCGGCAGCTTCAGCAGCGCCGCGAGGTTGAGACTTTCGAACACCTGCCCCTGGCTGGACGCGCCTTCGCCGAAATAGGTCAGGCACACGCGGTCGTTGCCGCGATACCAATCGCTGAACGCCAGGCCATTGCCCAGGCTGACCTGCGCGCCGACGATGCCGTGGCCGCCGAAGAATCTTTCCGATTTGCTGAACATGTGCATCGAGCCGCCCTTGCCATGCGAGTAGCCGGTGGCGCGCCCGGTCAGCTCGGCCATGACACCGCGTGCCTCCATGCCCTTGGCGAGCATGTGGCCGTGGTCGCGGTAGGATGTGATGACCTGGTCGCCGTCGGTGATGGCGAGCGTCATGCCGACGACGACGGCTTCCTGGCCGATGTAAAGGTGGCAGAAGCCGCCGATCAGCCCCATGCCGTAGAGCTGACCCGCCTTCTCTTCGAAGCGGCGTATCAGCAGCATGTCGCGATACGCCTTCAGCAGCAGCTCCTTGTCCGCCGCCGGGTCCGCCGACGCGTCGCGCGCCTTGCCGCGCTTTGTGGCCGCCTGTGCCATGCCCGCCTCCCCTGCGCCCGAATGCCGGCCAACAGGTAACGCCGGGGCCACTGGCGGGCAAGGTTTGCAGCGGAAATACCGTGATTGTGCAACGCAATAGGCGCGATTAACCGCAATCTGGTTAAACGCTTGTCACGGGGGCGGGCGAGGCTTGGTGCCGGACACGGGATTGCGCCGGCCGATGGTATCCAGCAGCTTTATTACCCCGGCGCGGCACATTTCGCAGCGGGATTGCCCCGCTCGCAGGTGCGGGCCTTCTGGGGTCCGAGGGCGGGATCCGAAGCACCCGGACCGGTGCGCCCTATTCGCCCATGTCATGGTGGGCGAAGGCCCGGTATCCACGACTCATATGAGGTGTCCCCCGTCAAGTGGAAATTCGCTCATCTCGCCACCTTCCCTTCCGTGTTCAGTTGCTGCGATTGAGTGCTTAAACGGCACCACTGCATCCGGCTTGGGTGACGGTGCCGGGGTCA
>DASRQX010000033.1:0-2292 GCA_035696165.1 Acetobacteraceae bacterium
AGGGCGCGGGTGCTGGGTGCGGGTCTGATCCCGGCGGCCCCTAGCGCCTTTTCGCATTGGGCGAAGGTGGTGATGACGCCGTCGTAGTCGCCGACGGCGCTGCGGATGCGCATCAGGGTGCGCCAGGTCGCCTCCCGAAGCGGGTCGGCCGCCAAAACAGTCTCAGCGAATCGTTGGGCGATGGGGTATTGGTCGGCCGTGTAGGCGGCGTCGGCCGCGGCGGCGCGAGCGGTGGTTGCCAGCTCGTCAAGCTGCTGTCGGCGGTCGTCTACCCAGGCGGAACGGACCGCGGGAAAGTATTCGCCGCGTTGCAGCGGTGCGAGCGCATGTTCGGTGGCGGCAATGAGTTCGCTGCCTTGCAGGCGCGCCGCGGCGGCCAGTTCCTGCTCGACCCGGACCGATTCGCTGGCCAGCACGATGTCGGGGCTGAGCTCGACGCGGCCGTCGTCGCCGGAGACGCTCAGCGCATCGGGGGGCAGCAGTCGGCGTACCCCGATGATCGTCTTGCGCAGGTAAGAACGCGTGGACTCGTCGGCGCGGGCGTCGAACAGGGCGTCGAGCAGTTCATCGCGGTTCGCCGGCGCGCCCTTGCGGGCGGCCAGAAACCCTAGCAGCTCATAGCATTTGGCCAGGCTCGGGCGTACCTCGGTGCCGTTGAGGATGATCGTGCTGGCGCCGA
The DNA here is from genome assembly GCA_035696165.1 of Acetobacteraceae bacterium. Lineage (GTDB taxonomy): Bacteria > Pseudomonadota > Alphaproteobacteria > Acetobacterales > Acetobacteraceae > Palsa-883. Next base: position 680 of record DASRQX010000033.1, read on the forward strand.
ACTCGAGCAGCTCGATCGCGGAGGGGATCCGGGTGCCTACCGCGACGCCCTGGGCGGCCAAGGCGCGCCCGATGCCGTGCCACGCCGAGTCGGCGTGCGGTTCGGCGTCGATGCGGCGGGCCACCACCGCCGGGAAGTCGGCCAGTGCTTGCAGCAAAACGTGGTTGGATCCGTGTTGGCGTGCAGCGTCTAGGGCGATGTCGGCCGCGTCATCGGCGGCGTCCTGGTTGCCGGCGCGCCACTCGGCCTCGGCCAGATACACCGCCGCTGTGGGTAGCTCCAAGATGCGATGCCCGGCCTGCATGCTGGTTACCGCCGCGCGCAGCGACGACACGGCGCAGTCTTCGTCATCCTCGAGGAGGGCCGCCAGCCCGCGCCAGGTCTGGGCCAGCTCACGTACCAGTGGATAGCCGGCGGCATCGCTGTTGATCCGCTCCAGGATCGCGGTTGCGCTGGCCGAGTCGCGGTCGGCGCGCAGCGCCAACTTCGCCCTGACAATGTGGTGCAACCCCGTCAGGATTGGCGACCCATTCACCTGGATGAACTTGCCGCCGCGGGCCAGCGCGGCGCGGGCCTCATCGACTCGTTCAGCGTCGAGTAGCACGTCCGGTCCGACGATGGAGTCCACGAAGCCGCCGAAAAAGCCCCCACGCCTTGCCCCTTCGTACTGCTGCAGCGCTTCTGCGGTGCGTCCGATGGCGCGTAGCGCGCCCATCCTGCCCGTGCCCATGGCCACCCTTGACCACGGGGACGGCGGATCGTCGGTCAGCTCGCTTAGCCGGCCACGAAAATAGTCGATCCCGTACAAGATGCCGTCCAGCAGACCGCCGGTCGGCTCAGGTCTGGGAGCACCGCTGCCGGATTCCAGCAGGGTCAGGGAATAACGTACGACGTTCACATCGGGACCGGCGGGCGCCGCCTCGAGCACGGCGTGCACCTGGTCGATGCGCCCGGCGAGCACGTAGCACCAGGCCATCAGCGCGGCGGCACGTTCGGACGTTGCCGCAAGCTGCTCGCGCAGCCCGGCTGCGGTCAGCTCGTCAGCGATGCGGGCGCCGCGGCGCTGATCGTCGCGCGCTATCGCAAGCATCAGCTGGGCCTCGGCGAACCCGACGTCACCGACCGGCACAACAGGCGATAACGCCTCGATCCAGCGATCAGCGACGGCGAAGTCCATACGTCCAATGACACCGAGGATCGACCGCGTGGCCGACGCGTACGCGTCGGTGAGCGCACCTGCCCCCAGCAGCTCCTCAACCGCCTCCTCGTGAAAACCCCTGCGCGCCAGCAGCCGTCCGTAGGCGGCGCGCAGCTCGCTCACCGCTGCGTTCCCGCGCTGATCGAGCAGGCGCCGCAGATACTCCCGGAACCGAGAATGGCAGCGCAACGTGACCGGATCCGGTGACCACTGCGCCGGGATGGGTGCTGACCGCAGGGACGCGAGCCGCACGGCGGCGTCGTCGATGCCCAACGCCACCGCCGACGCCACGCTGACCTCCTGCAGCACCGATGTGGTGATGAGGAACTCACGATCCGCGGCGTCGAGCTGATCAAGGATGTGTGCGCCCAGGTAGCTCCCAAAGCCATCTGAGCCGCCGCCGGTGCCAGCGACA
>DASRQX010000034.1:0-6554 GCA_035696165.1 Acetobacteraceae bacterium
TATCTGAGTGAGGTGGCGGCACGCGAGATCTTCGGCCCGGCGACTGGGATTCTGGCGTGGGGTCCACCCGGTGCGCCGTTCGAGGCGCAGCCGGTCGAGGGCGGCTATCGCGTCAGCGGTACCTGGCGCTTCGCCAGCGGCAGCCACCACGCGAGTTGGCTTGGCGCGCATATGCGGCTGGGCGCGGGCAAGGGGCAGCGCACCATGCTGTTCCCGAAATCCAGCGTGCGGATGGTCGATATCTGGCACACGGTCGGGCTGCGCGGGACGGGCAGCGACGAGTATGTGGTGAAAGACCTGTTCGTGCCGCAGCACCACAGCCTGTCGCGCGATGATCCGCGCGAGCGGCGTGAGGCGGGGTTGCTGTATCGTTTCACCTCCAACCAGCTCTACTCGGCCGGGTTTGCCGGCGTGGCGCTGGGGATTGCCCGAGCCATGATCAACGATTTTCTGGAGCTGCCGGCCAACAAGACCTCGCGCGGCGCCTCGCGGCCGATGCGCGAGAACAATGTGGTGCAGTCGCAACTGGCGCAGTGCGAGGCGCGGGTGCGCTCGGCGCGCGCGTTCTTGCACCAGGTGCACGAGGATGCCTGGCGGACGGTGGAGCAGACCGGTGAGCACACGGCGGAGCAGCGGATGCTGATCCGGCTGACCTCCACCTGGGCAATCCAGCAGTCGCGCGAGGTGGTGAATACGTTGTATCATGCGACTGGTTCGGCCGCGGTGTTCGAGGCCAATCCGTTCGAGCGCCGGCTGCGCGACATCCATACGGTGGCGCAGCAGTCGCAGGGACGGCAGTTGCACTTCGAAAGCTGCGGCCAGATCATGTTCGGCCTGGAGCCGGAAAACCAGTTCTAGATAGAGGGAGACGGGACGATGCCCGCGCAATCGCTCAATCACTTTACCATCAACGTGCGTGACCTGGAGGCGACGAAGGATTTCTACACCGACATCGTCGGATTGACGGTCGGCGATAGGCCTCCGCTGGCTTTCGACGGCTACTGGTTATACTGCGGTGGCGTGCCGACAGTGCACCTGATCTACAACCGTGCGGGCGACAAGCCGATGGAGGGTGCGCCGGAGACCGGGCGGCTGGATCACATCGCGTTTGCCAGCACCGGCCTGAAGGACATGCGCGCGAAGCTGAAGCAGCACCACGTGCAGTATGAAGAAAGGGTGCTGCCGCGGATGAACATGACGCAGTTGTTCTATCACGATCCGGACGGGATCGCGATCGAGATGAACTTTCCACCCGAGGAGACGGAGGCACGGGCATGAGTGCGATCCGCGCACGGCTGGCGCATATGGGCATCTTCGTACGCGACCGCGGGAAGATGGTGAAGTTCTACACCGACGTGCTGGGGCTGATGGTCACCGATGAGGGCGAGACCAGCGCCGGTGGAACGCATCTGACTTTCATGAGCGCTGATCCGGGGGAGCACCATCAGGTGGTGCTGGTCACCGGACGGCCGGAAGACACCGGCTTCAATCCGATCAACCAAGTGTCGTTCCTGGTCGATTCGCTGGAGCAACTTCGGGAGGTGCATCGCCGCGCGCTGGAACATGGCGCGACGGCGATGCGCACGGTGAGCCACGGCAATGCCTGGTCGGCGTATTTCCTCGATCCGGAGGGGAATCGGTTGGAGGCGTACTTGCACACGCCGTTCTATGTTCCTCAGCCGCACGGGGAGCCGTTGGACCTGGGCAAGACGGACGATGAGATCCTGCACGCGACCGAGGCGGCGTGCGCGAAGGATCCGGGGTTCATGCCGCGGGAGGCGTTTGCGGCGAAGGTGGCGGCGCGGCTGGCGGGTTAATCTCTCGCTGTTCGCGGGAGAAGGTGGCTCTTGCGGCACGGCCCTCACCCTCGTCGCTTCGCGCCTCGACCTCTCCCGCGAAGGGCGCGAGAGGTGTACGGGTGGCCGTCCCGTTGTCAGAACGGTGTGTCGCCGCGTACCGTTACCCGGTGCATGATGCGGGTTTCCGCCGGGTAGTCGTTTACCGCGTAGTGCTGCGTGCAGCGGTTGTCCCAGAAGGCCAGCGAACCGGCTTCCCAGCGGAAGCGGCAGATGAACTCCGGGCGCGTGGAGTGCTTCATCAGGAAGTCGATCAGCGGCTGGCTTTCCTCGTCCGTCATGCCATCAAAATGTTGCACATGGCCGCCAATGAACAGCGCTTTGCGCCCGGTCTCCGGATGAGTGCGGACCAGCGGGTGTACGCTGGTGGTCTGCACGTCGCCGGGGTCCTTCACCTGCATCTGGCTCATTCGCCCGGCATACATCTCCTTGCGCGACTTGCCGCCGTTCTTCTTGAAGTTGTCGCCGACGCAGACAGTCTTGAGATCGCCGATCAACGCCTTCATGCGGTCGGACAGTGATTCGTAGGCGAGGTACTGGTTGGTGAACATCGTGTCGCCGCCGACCGATGGAACTTCGACCGCGTAGAGGATGGTGCCCATCGCCGGCGCGGGGGAAAACATCTGGTCGGTGTGCCAGGAGCCGCCGAAGTTCTTCTTGTCGCTTGGCGTCTTGACGATGCGCAGGACCTCGGGGTGGTCCTCCATGCCGACCATGAAGGGGTGCAGGTGGATCTCGCCCCAGCGGCGGGCGAAGGCGAGTTGACGTTCCGGTGGCAGGTTTTGGTTGCGGAAGAAGATCACCTGGTTTTCCAGCAGGGCGGCGCGGACTTCGCCCAGCACCTCGTCCGGCAGGTCTTCTGCCAGGTTCACGCCGGTGACCTCGGCGCCGAGCGATCCGGCGAGCTTGTGGGTGTCGATGTGACGATATTGCGCATTCCGCATGACATTCATCTTGTTGCTTCCTCTGAGGCGCTGGTTCCTTGGCGCTGGGCGGCGCGGCGGCTGGTTCCCGTTTGGCGTGCATCGTGACTCCGATCGGGCGTCATGGGAAGATGCCGGCATGGACGGCACGCAGCGCGAGGATGACGGCATGGACGTCGAGTTCATCGGGATGATCCACCACCGGCACCAGTCGGAAATCCACCCGCCGGCGCCGATCGTGCTGGATCGTGGATATATCAGGGACTTTGCCCAGGCGGCCGAGGCGGGCGGGTTTGATCGCGTGCTTGTCGGGTATTTTTCCGACTCGCCGGATGGGTTCCTGGTCGCCGCGCACGCCGCCGCCTGCACCGAGCGGCTGAGCTTCCTGCTGGCGCATCGTCCGGGGTTCGTGGCGCCGACTTTGGCCGCGCGCAAGCTGGCGACTTTGGATCAGATCACCGGTGGACGCGCGGCGCTGCACGTGATCTCCGGCGGGGACGATGCCGATCAGCGGCGTGACGGGGATTATCTGTCGAAGGATGAGCGCTACGCTCGCACAGATGAATATGTGGCGATCCTGAAGCGGGTGTGGACCGAGCAGGGGCCGATCGATCATCAAGGGCGATATTATCGGTTCGAGGGCACATCGACGGGCGTGCGCTGCGTGCAGTCGCCGCATATCCCGATCTATTTCGGTGGCGCGTCGGACGCGGCGATCGAGGTCGCGGGCAAGCATGCCGATGTCTACGCGCTGTGGGGCGAGACACAGGCGCAGGTGCGGGAAATCACCGCCCGGGTGCGCGCGGCGGCGGCGCGGTATGGTCGGACGGTGCGGTTCAGCCTGTCGCTGCGGCCGGTGCTGGCGGCGACAGAAGATGAGGCCTGGGCGCGTGCTGAGCGTATCAAGGCACGGATCGTGGAATTGCGCGGCAAGGCCGCACTGAAGGTGACGGACCATGCGCCCGCCAATGAAGGGTCTCGGCGGTTGCTGGCGGCGGCAGCTTCGGGCGAGCGGCTGGATCAGCGGCTGTGGACCGGTGCGGCGGCGGTGACCGGCGGGCGTGGGAATTCCACCAGCCTGGTTGGCACGCCGCGGCAGGTGGCCGAGGCGCTGGGGGATTATTACGATCTCGGTGTCACAACGTTCCTGATCCGTGGGTTTGATCCGCTGGATGACGCGATCGACTATGGGCGAGAGTTGCTGCCGTTGACGCGCAGGTTGATCGCCGAGCGGCGGGCCGCGTCGGCGCAGGCGGCGGAATAGGCGGCGTGCGTCTTGTCATCGGATCCGATCATGCCGGCTTCGCGGTGAAGCAGGAGGTCATTGCCCATCTGCGCGGCGCCGGCCACGAGGTGACGGATGTCGGAAGTTTCGATCCGGCGCCGGTCGATTTTCCCGACATCGCTCAGGCCTTGACCGCGCGGGTTCTGTCAGGGGACGTGGAACGCGGGATCATGGTGTGCGGCACGGGCGTCGGCGCGGCGATCGCCGCCAACAAGGTGAAGGGCATTCGCGCCGCGGTGCTGCACGACGCACATTCCGCGCATCAGGCGGTTGAGCATGATGATGTGAACGTGATGTGCCTCGGCGCGCAGATCGTCGGGGCGTGGCTCGCGCGCGACCTGGTGGATACCTATCTTGCCGCGCGGTTTTCCACCGACGCGGATTTTCGGCGCCGCGTCGCCAAACTGTCTGCCATGGAGGCTTCATGAAGGCCACGCCGCTCGCACGTTTCAAGGTGCTTGATCTGTCGCGCGTGCGCGCTGGCCCGACCTGTGTGCGCATGCTGTCCGATTGGGGGGCGGATGTGATCAAGATCGAATCGCCGGAGGGTGATTCGGGCATGGGCGGGGAGCGCCACGGGCCGGACTTCCAGAACCTGCATCGCAACAAGCGTAGTGTGCAGCTTAACCTGAAGGCGCCCGAGGGGGTGGCGATCCTGAAGCGGCTGGTCGCCGGGGCCGACGTGCTGGTGGAGAATTTTAGGCCGGATGTGAAATTCCGGTTGGGGATCGATTATGCGACGCTGAAGGCGATTAATCCGCGGCTGGTGTATGGGTCGATCTCGGGGTTCGGGCAGGACGGGCCGTATCGCGAACGTCCCGGGTTCGATCAGATCGCCCAGGGGATGGGCGGGCTGATGTCGATCACCGGGCTGCCGGGCCAGGGGCCGGTGCGCGTCGGGATTCCGGTGGCGGATCTGACCGCGGGTATTTTTTGCGCGATGGGTATCCTGGTGGCGTTGCTGGAGCGTGATGTGTCGGGTGAGGGCCAATGGGTGCAGAGCAACCTGCTGGCGGCGCAGATCGCGATGCTGGATTTCCAGGCGGCGCGCTGGACGATCGGGCGCGAGGTGCCGGGCCAGGCAGGCAACGATCATCCGACCTCGATGCCGACTGGGGTTTATGTGACGGCGGACGGGTATTTCAATATCGGTGCGTCGGGCGATGCGATCTATGGGCGGTTCTGCAAGGTGATCGGGGCGCCAGGTTTGGCGACGGATCCTCGGTTTGTCACGAATTCGGACCGGTCGAGGCATCGGGGGGCGTTGGCAGATGCGATCAATGCGATTACCCGGGGGAAGACCTCGGCGGAGTGGATCGGGATTTTGAATGAGGCGGGCGTGCCGTGCGGGCCGATCAATAGTATTGATCAGGTGTTTGCTGATCCTCAGGTTAGGCATCTGAATATTACGCGGCACGTGGCGCACAGGGTGCTGGGGGATCTCGAGGTGATCGGCCAGGCGGTGGAACTGAGCCGTACGCCGTGGGGTGTGCATAGTGCGACGCCGGAGCCGGGCGAGCATACCGAGGCGGTGTTGCGGGAGTTGGGATATGGCGCGGCGGAGCTTGCCGATCTGCGGGCTCGGGGAGTGGTTTAGCGGGGGGCGTTATTACTTGGTGGATCGCGGCAGGGGTAATACCGACGCTTGTCTGGTGCTTGCGGGGTTGGTTCGTGACGTGGATCCATGGCGGGGCGGTGTGTGCGGCACGACCCTCACCCTCGTCGCTTCGCGTCTCGTCCTCTCCCGCACGGCGGGAGAGGTGTACGCCGACCGGATTATTTCGCGTCTGGCGGGTGGAGGCGATACAGGATGTGATGGCGTAATGGACTGTCCTTGGGTAGCAGTGGATGGTCGAACTCGATCGAACGCTGCATGCCCAGACGCTCCATGACCTGTTGGGACGGGATGTTCGCCGGCCTTGTGAACGCAACGATTTCCTGCAGGCCGATGCGGGTGAAACCGTCCTTGATCGCGGCGCGCGCCGCCTCGGTCGCGTAGCCCTGGCCCCAGAAGGGGCGGTTGAGACGCCAGGCGACCTCGATGGCTGGGGTGAATGACGCCTCGAACCGGACGTGGCTGAGCCCGACTGCGCCGATGAATGGCGCCACACCGGGGGCCTCGACTGCCCATTTGCAGAAACGATGGTCCGCCAGGTGCTGCTGGATGCGCTGGATGTAGGCGTCGCTCTCTTCTCGCGTCAGGACGCCACGCATGTAGCGCATGACGAAGGGGTCGGCGTTCAGCTCGGCGAATGGGGCGAAGTCGCTCTCGCGCCACGGGCGGAGAATGAGGCGAGGCGTTTCGATCATGGCGCGCTCCGTCGGATCGAAAGGGTCGCACCCGTGTTACCCGATGGTGGAATGGCCGCAAAGGGTTGGCGCTTCTCGGCGTTGCTTTGGCCTACAATCTGTTGGTGCTTCGCGGTGAAGGCGGGGTTGAAAGGGAGAGCGGATAGCGATGTGCGACATTGCCATTGCGGGGGGCGGTGT
>DASRQX010000035.1:0-11881 GCA_035696165.1 Acetobacteraceae bacterium
CGGACCAAACTCGGGCCACGCTATAACTTCTTCAGCAAGCTGGCGGCGATCACGGCTTATCTGATCTTCCCGTCATGGGACGACCTGCTGCTCACTCTCGCCTTCGCCAAGCCGCCACCAATACCGCCGTGAGCGCTGCCCCGCCCGGACGCCGACCATCGTGCCGCCGAACAACTAACAAAGGCCCGCCACAGACAGAAAAACCAAAATGAGAATTGCTGGCCCCAGGTGACGGCGCCCACGCCCGGAGGCATGGAGATACCAGAAGCGCGGGGGCGACCAGGTGCCGAGCCCTCTGACGCCAAACCACATCGAAGTGCCGGCATTCCATTCCCACCACGTGACAACGCTGTCCGCTCGGCCGCCGGCCCACAGCCTTGACCCAACAGATTAACCGGGAGCCAGATGGTATTAACCCACAACGAGGTCATTACCTTCGAGGACGGAGCCTTCTCGGTTACGCCCAAGAGCGGGATCGAATTCGACCTTGGTAAGCCGGTCTGCGACGGTGTCGCAGGTCAACATCAGCGCACGCCCGTATTCTCGATGCTCGGTACGGCTCTGGATTTCTCCGTCCTAGTCGGCGACGCGCTTCTTGGTGTCCGCCAATGCGATCCCGTCCAGCTTCTTTCGCCCGTCAACACAAATCACGAAGTCGGGAAAGAACCCGCCACCCACGTCGGGCAGAACGATCCGAACGGCCCAGGCATTGTTTGCGCGCGGCTGCCGCTTGTTGCGCAGCCACCACATGACGCGGTCGGATTGGCGATCAAGCCAATCGGCGAGTCATGGTCACGCCAGGTAATCCGCCGGCCGCAGGATTGCGATGCCGCGCCACGGGTGCAGGACAAGCAAGTGCTGATCGCCGGACACAATGCGGCAGCCTTCTCCGCCAAGGCAAGCTCCAGATATTTGTTGTCAGCCATATCGCGGCAATCGGCCACTGCGACCAGCGGCTCAAACCAAGTGCTCCCGGAGACGAGTTGGTCCAACCGATCGGCCGGCTGCGTCGCATCGACGAACCGGGCCAATCGTGGACGGCGCAGTACGGCCGCAATTTCGTCAAAGACTAGCTGAGACATCGCCAAGGTGTCGCTGACGCGCGCCTGCCGCAGCGCTTGATGTGGAACGCCTTCGGCATCCATCGCCGCGCTGACCAGCGCGGAGGCATCGAGGACAATCAGCTTGTCCGCTCGGCTCTATGGGCTGCAAGCTCCGCTTCGAGGATCTCTGGTGTCAGCCCCTTCGCCTTCGCGTCGGTGCCAAGTCGCGCCGTCGCGTTGAGCAACGCGTCCTCACCCGGCCTTGCTCGCACCATGCGGTCCACCAGACGGCCAATCGCTTGCCGCCGCCGCGGATCGCGTAGCGCCTGCGCCGTCTCTTGCTCCACCTCGATCTCGATTGTCACGACCTCGTTCATTGCTGCCTCGGTAATCGCTCCTGGACACCAGTGTATCAGCGCCCATCATCATCCGCTATCACGGCATCACGCGATCACGGCATCACGCTATCACGCCGCCGCCTCCCGGCCTCCCGAGGCATGCTTGGCGCCCGCGCCGCCCTCAACCCCTCGCGCAAAGCCGCGCACCCCTCCGGGGCTAAGGGGCGTGACCGCGTCACGCCCGCCAAGCAAGGCGCAATGATGCCGAGAATGACCCACTCCGCGTTAGCCCATTCCCCCACCGTGACCCCCGCCCAATCCCCCGCTACGCTCCACCACGCCACCGGAGTCCCCCATGAAAGTCGGCCTCTTCATCAACACCCAGTTCTCCGAGGGCGACCCCGTCGCCGCCCGCATCTCCGAACTCGTCGAACAGGTCCGCGTCGCCCGCGACGCCGGCTTCGCCTCCGTCCTGTTCCCGCACCACTACCTCACCGCCCCGCTGCAAATGCTGCAGATCACCCCGCTGATGGCCTACCTGCTGCCCGAGGCGCGCGGCATGACCGTCGGCGGCAATATTTTACTCCTGCCGCTGCTCAACCCGGTCCACGTCGCCGAGGAAGCCGCCACGCTCGACGTCCTCAGCGGCGGCAATTTCATCCTCGGCGTCGGCCTCGGCTACCGCCAGAGCGAGTTCAACGCCTTCAACATCCCGCTGAAAGAACGCGCCACGCGCTTCACCGAATCCATCGCCCTAATGCGCAAGCTATGGACGGAAGACCGCGTCACCTTCCAAGGCCGCTTCTACGCCGTGCAAGACCACGGCATCAGCCTGAAACCCCACCGCCCCGGCGGGCCGCCAGTCTGGGTCGCCGGCCTCGTGGAAGCCGCGGTAAAACGCGCCGCGCGCATCGGCGATGCCTGGCTGATCGCCAACGCAACGACCCTCGGCGCCACCGAACCACTGATGCAAACCTACCGGGACACCCTGCGCGAACTTGGCAAGACCGTCACCGAATTCCCCATCGCGCGCGAATGCTACGTCGGCGACCGGCACGCAACCGCAATGGACGAATGCCGCGGCCCGCTTGAATACAAATACAACTCCTACGCCGCTTGGGGCATGGAAAGCCCAACCGCCCACATGAGCTTCGAGGAAGTCGCGCGCGATCGTTTCATCATCGGCGACAAGGTCTCGGTGAAGGAGGAAATCGCCCGCTGGCGCGAACACCTCGGCATCAATCATTTCGTCATGCGCGTGCAATGGCCCGGCCTGCCGCAGGACAAGGTCCTCGCCACCATCCACCGCCTGGGCGAGATGTTCGCATAACGCCCACCGCGCCCGCCGCCTTCGCCCGCACGCCTTCACCCCCACCTTCACCCATTGACCGCCCCGCGCCCGCGGCCTATCCCCGCCGCCCGCATCGAGACTGGAGCCGACACGATGGCGTTGCAGGTTGTGGATAAGCCCGAGGCAAAGACTGGCGGCATTGCCGCCGACCGCCTGCGCAGCCTGGTCGAGCGCATCGAGCGGCTCGAGGAAGAGCGCAAGGCGCTCGGCAGCGACATCAAGGACATCTACGCCGAAGCGAAATCCGCCGGCTTCGACGTGAAAGTGCTGCGCCAGCTTATCCGCATCCGCAAGCAGGAGCCTGCCGACGTCGAAGAACAGGAGACCCTGCTCGACGTCTACCGTCGCGCGCTAGGGATGTAACGCATTCAGCAAGACCTCGTTACTTTACCTCGCCCGCGCTTGCGGGAGAGGTCGAGACGCGAAGCGTCGAGGGTGAGGGTCGTGCCACAACCCCACCCTCACCCACGTCGCAAGTGCCCCACGACGTCTCCCGCAATCGCGGGCTAAGTGCCCTTACGCACCCCCATCCACCAGCACCACATGCAACCGCCGGGGCCCATGCGCGCCAAGTTCCAACGCCTGCTCGATGTCCGCCGACCGTGATGGCCCGGTCACCAGCATGACATTCCGCGGCATCCCGCCCAACTCCGCGCGCAGCAAATCCCAAGCCTCCTCATACGCCCCCACCACACGTTCCGCCCGCAGCACAACGATCGCCGTATCCGGCAGCAGGTTCAGCGTCGTCGGTCGTTCCGGTGCCGAGGGCAGCATCAGCGTCCCGGTCTCGGCAACCGCGGCAAACGCCTGCTGCACGCTGACCGCGTCGCTCGCCTCGGCACCGCCCTCGCGCAGCCGCAGCAGCGGCCGCTCTCCCCAAGGCATCGCACGCAGTTCCGGATGCGGCGCGATCACGATCTCGCTCGGTAAATTCTGCGCCGCGAGATACACCGCGACCGCCTCCGGCACGTCGTCCGCCACCGCCACCCGCGCCACAGTCCCAAACTCCCGTTCCACGTTAGCGATGAACAGCCCGATCTGTTCCGCATGCGGCACCTGGCTGCGCGCCGGGATCAACTGGCGCGGATGCGCCGCCATGCGCGCCCGCAGCAGCGTCGCCTGATCCGCCGGCAACTCGCCCCGCCGCAGCGCGCGCCGGATCGCGCCGAGAATCGCTGTCCGCCCGCTCACGCCCGGCCACGCCGCTGCGCCGTGGCGTAACGAGCGAAGAACGTGTCGCCCTCCGGCGCCGGCAAATCACGCCCGCCGGTCCAGCCGCCCGCCAACGGCAGCGAAACAAACCGCCCGCGCTTGCGTCCCAGCCAGCCCAGCGTCACCGCGCCCAGCCGCGTCGCCAGCCGATACAGCGCCGGCCGTCGCGCGAAGAACCCCCACAGCGCCAGGCCCTGCCGCACCGTCGCCGGCACCAAATGCCGTTCGAACTCACGCTCCCGCCAATGCCGCATCAGCTTCGGTAACGGAATCTTCACCGGACACACGCTCTCGCACTTGCCGCAGAACGTCGATGCGCCCGGCAGCAATCCGGCCTGATCGACACCGATCAGCGCGGGCGTCAGCACGCTGCCCATCGGCCCCGGATACACCCAGCCATACGCGTGCCCGCCCACCGCGCCATACACCGGGCAGTGGTTCATGCACGCCGCGCAACGAATGCACCGCAGCATGTCCTGGAACTCGCCGCCCAGCATCGCCGAGCGCCCATTGTCCAGCAGCACGACATGGTATTCCTGCGGCCCGTCCAGATCGCCCGCCCGCCGCGCACCAGTAGAAAACGTCGTATACACCGAGAACTCCTGCCCGGTCGCCGAGCGAGCCAGCACGCGTAGCAGCGAGCAGCAATCCTCCAGCGTCGGCACCACTTTCTCGATGCTGGCTAGCACGATGTGTACCCGGGGCAGGGTCTGCGTCAGGTCGCCGTTGCCCTCGTTGGTGACGATGACGCTCGACCCGGTCTCGGCAATCAGGAAATTCGCGCCGGTAATCCCCACATCGGCCGCGAGAAACCGCGCGCGCAGCTTGGTACGCGCCTCGGTCAGGATGTCGCGCCGCTCGTGGAACACGCGGTCTGCCGGCAGGTCGGCGTGTGATTTACGAAATTGCGCTTCCCAATCCTCCCGGTTCAAATGAAACGCAGGAGCAATGATATGGCTCGGCAGTTCGTGGCGAAGCTGGATGATGTATTCGCCAAGATCGGTTTCCACCGGCGTGATCCCAGCGCGTTCCAGGTGGTCGTTGATCGCGATCTCCTCGCCGATCATCGACTTCCCCTTGGTCACCGTCCGCGCGGCCGCCCCCTGGCAGATCTCCAGCACCGTCTTGCGCGCATCCTCCGCCGTCGCGCACCAATGCACCTTGCCGCCCGAGGCCAGCACCCTCGATTCCCACGCCTCCAGGTAGTAATCCAGATTGGCCAGCGTGTGGTTCTTGATGTCGCGCGCGGTGTCGCGCAGCGCCTCGAACTCCGGCAGCGCTGCCACCGCTTGGGTGCGGCGCGCCATGAACTGCGGCCGCGAGTTGGCCAGCGCCTTCTGCAACGACGCATCAGCGATGGCGCGCGTGGCGTTGCGCTTGAACTCGGAACTGGTGGCGACGTGCATGCGCTGGGATACCTCCGGGGCCGCACTCTAGCGATGCAGGCAGCTTTCGTCAGCTTCGCTGCAAGCCGACCCGCCTGCCCTACCCAGCGCACGGCACGACGGCCGTGCAGAACCGCGCGATCTCCATGCCTGCGCCCCGACCTCGGCGCGCATACTCCCGCGTGCACCGGTGCGGCGACCCCCGGCACGTCCGCCACCACCCGCCCGAAATCGTGCCGTATTCGTGCCGGATTCGTGTATCAACCCAGCCGCGCCCGTCCCCCGAGGATCAAGATGACCCAGCCAAGCCGCGTCCCGACACGTTCATGATCCTGAACCCGGCATGACCCCGACGCCTTCATGACCCTGGACCCGATCAAAACACTTGCAATGATGCGCACCATCGCCAAAGCAGCCGTGCTGACCTTCGCCTGCCTTTCCATCGCACACGCCGCCGCCGCGATCGACGCTGACGAACCGTTCGATCGACCACTGCAAACGCAGCGCGTGTCGCTCGGGCCGTCGCCCTACTCACCGGGCCAGAACGCCGAGGTCCGCTGCTACACCTACCCAGGGTTCATGGTGAAGGAGGTCGACCGAATTGAGGTCGGCGACGACCAGATCTCGGTCCTCCCATTGCGATCGCCGGCGGACCAGCCGCGCTGTAGAGCGGCCAATCAGCCCCACGAAAAGCTCGTTCCCAACGACTCCTGGAGCGGCTATTTCCTGGGCGTCAAGGCCAATTATGTGTTTGTTTCAGCTGCGGACGGCACCAATCAAGGCATGAGCGTTGCCGTATTCCGCCACGACAATGCCGCACACTTGCTGTTTCAGGATCTGATGAAACTGGATCACGACCGTATCCAATTGCGATCGATCTCGGACGACGGCGCCCACCTGCAACTGCATTACACACGGCTGTATGTCGCCCCCTGCTCGGTGCAGACCGACGGAGCGTCCTGCTGGACACGCATCGTCGCCGACACGCACCTGCCGGCAACGCCGCTGCCCGACTGCGCCGCCGGCTATCTGCGCGCCAGGCAGGAACTCGCCGCCGGGCGATGCGAAGCGCAGTCCCATCCCGGCGATGCCACCTGCCTGGCCCACGAAATGCAACTCCTGGCAGACGACGACAAAACCCCCAGCGTCATCGGTTACGACGTCAATGTCGTGCTGCAGCCGTCCGGCCCGCAAATGACCACCACCAACGCGGCCGGCTCGTGCTGGCCCGCCGACTGACCGTCATCGGAATGCCGAAATGATCGACAAACTGGAAATGCTGCTCGCCCTCGCGCGCGAGCAGCATTTCGGCCGCGCCGCGGAAGCCTGCGGCGTCACCCAGCCCACCCTGTCCGCCGGCCTCAAGCAGCTTGAGCAAACGCTCGGCATCCTGCTGGTCAACCGCCAGTCGCGCTTCGTCGGTTTCACCCCGGAAGGGCTGCGCGTGCTGGATTGGGCGCGCCGCATCGTCGGCGACGCCCGCGCCATGCGCCAGGAAATCGGCGCCCTGAAGCGCGGCCTGGCCGGGCACCTGCGCATCGCCGCCATCCCCACCGCGCTGCCGATCGTCGCCTCGCTCACCACGCCGTTCCGCACCCGCCATCCGGAGGTCAATTTCACCATCCTCTCGCGCAACTCGCTGGAGGTGCTGGCAATGATGGAGAACCTCGAGATCGATGCCGGCCTGACCTATCTCGACAACGAACCGCTCGGCCGAGTCCGCGCCGTCGCACTATATCACGAGCACTATCGGCTGATCACCGCCGCCGACAGCCCGTTGGGCGACCGCGCCACAGTGACCTGGGACGAGGTCGGCCGCATCCCGCTGTGCCTGCTGACGCCCGACATGCAGAACCGCCGCATCATCGACCGGCGGTTGCGCGATGCCGGCATCGAGCCGCGGCCCACCTTGCAGTCCAACTCTATGCTGGTGCTGTTCAGCCATGTACGCACCGGCGCCTGGGCCAGCGTGATGCCCTCGCAGGTGGCGGAGATGCTCGGCCTGACCGATCCGATCCGCGCCATCCCGATTGCCGAAACCGCGCCGCCGCTCGTCGGCCTGGTCTACCCGCAGCGCGAGCCGATGGGTCCGTTGACCGCTGCGCTCGTCAGCGAGGCGAAGCGTCTCAGCGACGCGTGGCTGGCGACGCCACCGACGTCAGATTGATAGAGATGTTCTATCACCGCACGGTGGCGCTTTCTTGCATTGCCAATGGCCTTCACCACATAAAACCCAACCTGAACTTGCAAGCGCAACGGAGGCGGCGTTGGCCGGGTTCGAACCATGGAACAAGGAGCGGGGCGCGGCGATAATTGCCGCAGAAGCCGGGCGCGAAGGCGCCGCCCTGCCGACCCTGCACGCGCTCCAGGCCGAATTCGGCCATGTGCCGAAAGCCGCCATCCCAATGATCGCCGAGGCGCTGAACATCACCCGCGCCGAGATGCATGGGATCGTCACCTTCTATCATGACTTCCGCGGCCACCCGCCCGGCCGCCACGTGCTGCGCCTATGCCGTGCGGAGGCCTGCCAGTCGCTGGGGGCCGACGCGCTCGCCGCGCATACCTGCGCGCATCTCGGGCTTGACTGGCACGGCACTACCGCCGACGGCGCGGTGACGCTGGAGCCGGTGTTCTGCCTCGGACTGTGCGCCGTTGGCCCGGCCGGAATGCTGGACGGACGCCCGCTCGGCCGGCTCGACGCGCAGCGGATCGCGGCTGAGTTGAAGGAAGCGGCATGACTGCGACGGTCTACATCCCGCGTGATGCGGCCGCGCTGGCGCTCGGCGCCGATGCGGTCGCCGTGGCGCTGGCCAAGCCGGGGATCGAACCCGGGATCGAAATTGTGCGCACCGGCTCGCGCGGGCTGTTCTGGCTGGAGCCGATGATCGAGGTCGCAACTCCGGCCGGCCGCATCGCTTACGGGCCGGTGTCCGCCGCGGATGTGCCGGGGCTGCTCGCCGCCGGATTGTTGGAAGGCGGTGCGCACAAATTACGCCTGGGCCGCCCGGAAGAAATCCCGTTCCTCGCGCGCCAGACCCGCCTGACCTTCGCACGCTGCGGCATCATCGATCCGCTGTCGATCGAGGACTTTCGCGCGCATGGCGGCACGCAGGGGTTGGCCCGCGCCCGCGAACTCGGCCCCGCGGCGACGATCGAGGAAGTCACTCAATCCGGCCTGCGCGGCCGCGGCGGCGCCGGATTTCCCACCGGCATCAAGTGGCGCACCACGGCGGACGCCGCGGGCGTGCGCAAATACATCGTCTGCAACGCCGACGAGGGCGATTCCGGCACCTACGCCGACCGCATGCTGATGGAAGGCGATCCGTTCGCTTTGATCGAGGGCATGGCGATCGCCGGGTTCGCCGCCGGCGCCACCAAGGGCTACGTCTACACGCGCTCGGAATATCCGCACGCGATCGCAACATTCGACACGGCGTTGGTGATCGCTCGCCGCGAGGGGTTGCTGGGCGGCGGCTTCGACATCGAACAGCGCGTCGGCGCCGGTGCTTATGTGTGCGGCGAAGAAACGTCCCTGCTGGAAAGCCTGGAGGGCAAGCGAGGCCAGGTACGCGCCAAGCCGCCGCTGCCGGCGCATCAGGGCCTGTTCGGCATGCCGACCGTGGTGAACAACGTGATCAGCCTGGCCAGCGTGCCGGTGATCATGACCGACGGCGCGGCCCGGTACAAGGAGCTGGGCTTCGGCCGATCACGCGGCACCATGCCGATCCAACTCGCCGGCAACATCAAATATGCCGGACTGTTCGAGGCCGGCTTCGGCGTGACCCTGGGCGAGATCGTTAACGACATCGGTGGCGGCACATTGACCGGCCGCCCGGTGCGCGCGGTGCAGGTCGGCGGCCCGCTCGGCGCCTATTTCCCGCCCGCGCTGTTCGACACGAAATTCGACTATGAGGCGTTCGCCGCGCACGACGGGCTGATCGGCCACGGTGGCGTCGTGGTATTCGACGACACGGTCGACATGGCCCGCCAGGCGCGTTTCGCCATGGAGTTCTGCACCATCGAATCCTGCGGCAAATGCACGCCTTGCCGCATCGGCTCGATGCGTGGCGCCGAGGTCATCGACAAGATCCTGGCCGGCACCAACGTCGACGCGAACCTCGCGCTGCTGACCGACCTTTGCCACACCATGAAATTCGGTTCGCTCTGTGCGCTGGGCGGTTTCATTCCGTACCCGGTAATGAGCGCGCTGACCCATTTCCCGGAAGATTTCCGCCCCCCCATCGCGCCCAGCACGGCGGCGTAAGGAGGCCACCACCATGCCGCTGATCCAAGAGATCGACTACGGCACGCCGAAGCGCACATCGACGAATCAGGTAACCCTGACCATCGACGGCCACGAAGTCACGGTACCCGATGGCACGTCGATCATGCACGCGGCGATGGACGCCGGCATCAAAGTCCCAAAACTCTGCGCCACCGACAGCCTGAACGCCTTCGGCTCCTGTCGCCTGTGCCTGGTCGAAATCGAAGGCCGCGCCGGCACGCCCGCCTCCTGCACCACGCTCGTCGCCCCCGGCCTGAAAGTCCACACCGCATCGGATAAAATCCGTCAGCTACGCCGCGGCGTTATGGAACTCTACATTTCCGACCATCCGCTGGACTGCCTGACCTGCGCCGCCAACGGCAATTGCGAGCTGCGGGACGCCGCCGGCGAGGTCGGCCTGCGCGACGTGCGGTACGGCTACGCCGGCGCCAACCATCTCGACGCACCGACCGACACCTCGAACCCATATTTCCAGTTCGAAGCATCGAAATGCATCGTCTGCTCGCGCTGCGTGCGGGCGTGCGAGGAAGTCCAAGGCACCTTCGCGCTGACCATCCAGGGCCGCGGTTTCGCGTCCAAGGTCGCCGCCGGAATGGGCGAGCCGTTCCTGACCTCGGAATGCGTCTCCTGCGGTGCCTGTGTGCAGGCCTGCCCGACCGCCACGCTGATGGAAAAGACCATCGTCGACCTTGGCCAGCCGGAACATTCCGTCGTCACCACCTGCGCCTATTGCGGCGTCGGCTGCAGCTTCAAGGCCGAAATGCGCGGCGACATCGTGGTGAACATGGTGCCGTTCAAGGACGGCAAGGCCAACCACGGACACTCCTGCGTCAAGGGCCGCTTCGCCTGGGGCTATGCCACGCACCGCGAGCGCATCCTGAAGCCGATGCTCCGCGCCAAAACCACTGATCCCTGGCGCGAGGTAAGCTGGGACGAGGCGATCGGCCACGTCGCAAGCGAATTCAAGCGCATCCAGGCGCAGCACGGCCGTGGCGCGGTGGGCGTGATCACCTCGTCACGCTGCACCAATGAAGAGACCTACCTGATGCAGAAGCTGGCCCGCGCCGGTTTCCTCAACAACAACACCGATACCTGCGCCCGCGTCTGCCACTCCCCGACCGGCTATGGGCTCAGCCAGACCTTCGGCACCTCGGCCGGCACGCAGGACTTTGACTCCGTCGAGCATGCCGACGTCATCATGGTGATCGGCGCCAACCCGACTGACGGGCACCCGGTGTTCGCCTCGCGCATGAAGAAGCGGCTGCGCGCGGGGGCGAAATTGATCGTTGTTGATCCCCGGCGCATCGATATGGTGCACATGCCGCACATCCAGGCCGACTATCACCTGCCGCTGCGGCCCGGCACCAATGTCGCGGTGCTGACCGCGCTGGCGCATGTGATCGTGACCGAGGGCCTGGTGAACCAGGAGTTCGTGCGCGCCCGTTGCGAGGACGATACCTTCGCCGAGTGGGCCGCGTTTGTAGCGGAACCACGCAACAGTCCGGAGGCGGTGGAAAAGACCTCCGGCGTGCCGGCTGCCGCGATCCGTGGCGCCGCGCGCCTTTACGCCACCGGCGGCAACGCGGCGATCTATTACGGTCTCGGGGTGACCGAGCACAGCCAAGGCACCACCGCGGTGATGGCGATTGCGAACCTGGCGATGGCGACCGGCAATATCGGCCGGCTCGGCGGCGGGGTTAATCCGCTGCGTGGGCAGAACAACGTCCAGGGTAGCTGCGACATGGGCAGCTTCCCGCACGAGCTGCCGGGTTACCGCCACGTCTCGGACCCCGCGGTGCGCGCGATCTACGAGAACGAATGGGGTGTCAAAATCGATCCGGAACCGGGTCTTCGCATCCCCAACATGCTGGACGCCGCGATCGACGGCACGTTCCGCGGCATCTACATCCAGGGCGAGGACATCGCCCAGTCCGACCCCGACACGCACCACATCACCAGCGGGTTGCAGGCGATGGAATGCGTCGTCGTGCAGGACCTGTTCCTGAACGAAACGGCGAACTACGCGCATGTGTTCCTGCCGGGCGCCACCTTCCTGGAAAAGGATGGCACCTTCACCAACGCCGAGCGGCGCATCAACCGCGTGCGCAAGGTGATGGCGCCGCGTGCTGGCATGGCGGACTGGGAGGTGACGCAGGCGATCGCCAACGCCTACGGCCTGCCGATGCACTACACCCACCCGTCCGAGATCATGGACGAGATCGCGCGCACCACGCCGACCTTCGCCGGTGTGTCGTTCGCCAAGCTGG
>DASRQX010000036.1:0-42244 GCA_035696165.1 Acetobacteraceae bacterium
TCAAGTCGCCTAGCCCGGATATCTCACACTCTCGCGGGTGCTGGCTTGGTCCTTGCCGCGCGACCTCTTCCCCTTGGAGGTTTTCGCACCTTACAAATACACCCGGTATTGGCGGCGGCGCGAAAACCTGTTGGCACGACAATGCCCGACACTGCCCTGGGCCAGCATTCCGCGACGGTATGAGAAATGCGGGCTAGTACAGCGTTTCCAAGGAACGACACCTATCGGGCGAATCTGCCCTTGCATGTGCGGCTCATCGCAGAACCTCGTCGGCATGAGTGGTTTCATGAAAGCAATGTACTTGGACCTGCCCGCAGCTGAACGCGTCTCGCCGGGAGGCCGCCTTGCATTCCGCCAATCTGCATGTCGCGATTTCGATCGGTCCCCTGCACGTGCATTGGTGCCTGCCCTTGTCGCGTTCCAGTTGGCTGAAGCTGCGTTATCAAGAAGAAAGGAATGTTAGCCGCCGATGAACGCCGAAAACGCCGATGCGCCGGTAACTGACCCGGGAGTTGTGCTAAATCACCCTCCCACAAAAGCGGACTATCGGCGTTCATCCGCGGCTAAAAATTATTCTGCTTGCGGAGCTGCCTCATTGGGGGTGTCTAGTCATATAGAGCCGTGGATATGAGCGGTTTCATGGAATCGCTGTACTAGACATATAGGCAGGTCCGGTGCGGCGTGGCTCTGTTGGCCCGACGAAACCTTGGCGGCTCGGTGGTTTACTGGCGTTGCCATCGGCGGCGCACCGCCGGCACAAGTTCCAAATGCGATTGTGTTGCCGTAACCAAGTGGTGATTTGACAGGGGCGCGGCTTGACCGTAGCCGAGGGATTCGTGCTGTAGGGCGCAACGGCCTTTGGGCCGGCCGGGCGATGCCCGCCTACGTATCGTCAACCGCAACGTGCGCCCATGCCCAACCTTGAGAACCTGAAAAAGCAAGCAAAGCTGTACCGACGCTGGCATCGTGACCGGTACTATCCGGTTGCGGCGCGCATCAGGGCGGTGCTGCCGCGCTATCGCGATCTGAGCGACCTGGACGTGCTCGCGCACAGCTTCAAGCTGTCTGATGCGCAGGAACTGGTCGCAAGGAAGTCGGGGTTCGAAAGCTGGGAGGCGCTCCGCAAAGGAGTTGAAACCATGACTGATACGGAAGCTCAGATCCTGTCCAAGCCTGTGCTGCTGGCTGCCGAGCCGCAGCTCTTCGTTGCAGATATCGCCGCATCCTGCGAGTTCTATGTCGGCAGGCTGGGGTTCACGGTCGCGTTTACTTATGGCGAGCCGGCGTTCTATGCACAGGTGTTTCGTGACGGCGCACGACTGAATCTTCGCTGCCTGTCCACGCCTGTCATCGAGCCGCGGCTGCGGGACAAGGAAGATCTGCTTTCCGCGTCGATAACCCTGGATGACGCGAAGCCGCTCTTCCTGGAGTATCAGACCGCCGTCGTGCCGTTCCACCAAGTGCTCAAGAGGGAACCATGGGGTGCCCGGACATTTATTGTGCGTGATCCGGATGGCAACCTAATCCTGTTCGCGGGCCGCGGGGACTAACCGACTGGCTGACGGCTGTCGCGCCCGGACCGCTTCGGGGCCGGACCGCTTCAGGGACAGAGGCGGGTCACACGGGCGGGCGCGGCAGCCGTAACGACCAGGGTGAAGCGAGCGGAAATGCCGCCTTCGGTCAAGCTGCTTCGGAAAGGCCACCGCGAAGTGGCGGCGGCGCGCTTGACGCGGCGCAGGGGGCGGTTATGACCGCGCTGAGCTCGAGGCCGGGGCACGGGCATGACATCAGGCAGGACGGCATGGCGATCGACACCACAGACGCGCCGCCCGCGCCGCGGATCGATGGTGTAGCGGACCTGACCGTCGTGGTTCCATGTTATAACGAACGGCCGAACGTGGCGCCGCTGGTCGAGCTGCTCCACGCCGCGCTGGCCGGCATCGCCTGGGAGGTGGTGTTCGTCGACGACAACAGCCCGGACGGCACCGCGGCGGAGGCGCGCCGGTTGGCTCGGCTCGATCCTCGGGTGCGCTGCCTTCGGCGGGTCGGGCGGCGCGGGCTGTCTTCGGCGGTGATCGAGGGGGCGCTGGCCTCCTCGGCGCTGTTCATCGCGGTGATGGATGGCGACCTGCAGCACGACGAGACGCGGCTGCCGGTGATGCTGGCGGCGCTGCGCGGCGGGCAGTACGACCTGGCGGTGGCCAGCCGCTATGTGTCGGGCGGCAACGCGGCGGGGCTGGCCTCTCGCTGGCGGCATGCGTTGTCGGACGCCGGCGCAACGCTGGCGCACCGGTTCCTGCCGGTGAAACTCAGCGATCCGATGAGCGGGTTCTTCATGCTGCCTCGGGCGCTGTTCGAGCAGCTTGCGCCCGGGCTGACCGCGCAGGGGTTCAAGATCCTGCTGGACCTGGTGCTGACCAGCGAGGGGGCGCCGCGGGTGATCGAGGTGCCGGCGGAGTTCCGCAAGCGGCTGGCGGGCGAGAGCAAGTTGGACGTGCTGGTGCTGACGCAGTTCGCCGGGCTGCTGGTGGACAAGACGCTGGATGGTCTGGTGCCGCTGCGGTTCGTTTCGTTTGCGGCGGTGGGCCTGTTGGGCATCGGCGCGCACCTGCTGGTGCTGATCGGCGGCCGCGAGACGCTGGGTCTGGGGTTCGCGACGGCGCAGATCGGCGCGACGGTGGTGGCGATGGTGTTCAACTTCGCGCTTAACAACCAGATCACGTATCGCGATCAACGGCTGCGCGGGCCGCGGTTGTGGCGCGGACTGCTACTGTTCATGGTGGTTTGCGGCATTGGCGCGGTGGCGAATGTCGGGATTGCGCGGGTGCTGTACGAGACCCACACCAATTGGACGGTGGCGGGCGGGATCGGCGCGGTGATCGGGGTGGTGTGGAACTACGCGGTCTCGGCGACGCTGGTGTGGCGCGCACGTTGACGCAGGCTGGCCGCGGCGCTGCCGCGCGAGCCTGGATTGGCCGGGCCGAGGTTGGCGCGGCCCAGTCTGGCGCGGCCAAGCTTCACCCTGCGTGGTCTGGGGCGACGCAATCTGGCCTGTCCAGTCTGACCCCGCCCAATTGGTTTCACCCAGTTTGGTCTTCCCCCGGTTGGTCTCACCCAGATTAGCGATCGCCGCGCTGACCGCGCTGACCCTGGTGCGGCTGGTGGCGGCGGCGGCGGTTCCGCTGTCGCCGGACGAGGTCTATTACTGGGTGTGGTCGCGCGCGCTCGCGGCCGGATACCTGGACCATCCGCCAATGGTTGCGCTGTGGATCCGCGCCGGCGCGGCGTTGGCGGCTTGGGGTCCGGCCGGCTTGGGGATTGGCGGCGACGGAGCGCTGGGCATTCGGCTGCTGGCACCGCTGTCCTCGGCGATAGGGTCGTGGCTGCTGTGGCAGGCGGGCGAACGGTTGCTGCCCGGGCGTGGCGCCGGGCTGGTCGCCGCGGCGCTGCTGAACGCAACACTGCTGCTGGGTGCCGGCGCGGTGACGATGACGCCGGACACGCCGCTGCTGTTCTTCTGGGTCTGCACGCTGTGGGCGCTGGCGCGGGTGTGCCGCGATGGCGGCCAGATTGGCAGCCGGAGCGGCATGCGAGTTGGTGGCCAGGGCGGAGTTGCGGATGGCGTCCCGGCAGAAGCCACGGGCGGTGGTGGGGCGTGGTGGCTGGCGGTGGGGGCGTTCGCCGGGCTGGCGCTCGACAGCAAATATAGCGCTGCGTTCCTGGTGCTGGGGATCGCGCTTTGGCTGCTGGTTGCCGGGCGGGGGTGGCTGGCGCGGCCCTGGCCGTGGCTGGGCCTGGTTGCCGGGCTTCTCGTGGTGGCGCCGGTGCTATGGTGGAACGCGGCGCACCACTGGGTGAGCTTCGCCAAACAAGGCGCCCGAATCGACGAATGGCGGCCGGCGCGCGCGGCGCAATTCCTGGGCGAGTTGGTCGGCTCGCAGCTCGGCCTGGCGACGCCGCTGGTGTTTGTGCTGTGCGCCGGCGGGCTGTGGCTGGCGTGCCGGCTGGCCTGGCGGACGCGCGAGCCGGCCTGGACGCTGCTCGTGGCGCTCAGCCTGCCGGCCGTTGTGGTATTCGTGGAGCACGCGTTTGCCGACCGGGTACAAGGCAACTGGCCGGCGATCATCTACCCGGAAGCGGTGATCGCGGCGGCCGGGCTGCGGGCGCCAGCCTGGCGGCGGTTGTACCGCCCGGCGGTGGTGCTTGGGTTGGGGATTACGTTGATGGTGTATGCGCAGGCCTCGCTGGCGCTGCTGCCGGTGCCGATCCGGTTCGATCCGACTGCGTTGCAGCTTGCCGGATGGCCAGGATTGGCGGCGCAGGTCGAGGCGGCGCGGCAGCGGGATGGCGCCAGCTTCGTTGCCGCGGACCAGTACGGGGTGGCGAGCGAACTGGCCTATCGGATGCCCGGCGATGTCCAGGTGGTAGGGATCGACCCGCGCTGGCGGCTGTTCAACCGGCCGGCGGCCAAGCTGGATGGCCGGGTTGGGATTCTGGTGCGCACCGAGCGGCGGGAGACACTGAGTGCTGCCGGGCCGTGGGTGGCGCTGGAGCCGCTCGGCGTGGTGGCGCGGCAGCGGGATGGGCAGACGGTGGAGTTGTATCGGCTGTATCGGGTGACCGGCGGCGGCCGGACGGAGGCGACGGTGCTGCCTTGGCGGTGAACCAAGGCAGGCCGGGGCAAAGCCCCCTGGCGGGGTTTCAGGGCAGAGCCCTGACCCTCCTGCGTTCACAGGCCAACGGGGCGCACGGGGCATTGCGCGATCGCGGTTTCTCGCCAATGCTCCGCCGGCGACGGCGGCCATGGAATTTCCGGCTTGGCGCGGCGTCTGTCAGCCGGAGAGCATTGGGGGGCATATGAACGAAATGACCGAGATTGCCGGCCTGCGCGACTATCCGCTGGCTCGGCGGGGCCTGATGATGACCGCCCTGATCAGCGGTTTCACGCTGGCGACAACGCGGGTGGACGCCCAGATGATCCACACCGACACCAACGGGCTGGATGCAGGGGAGACCAAGATCCCGACCACCAGCGGTGACCTGCCGGCGTATTACGCGCGGCCGGCCGGGGGCGGCGGGTTTCCGACCGTGCTGGTGATCGAAGAGATCTTTGGCGTGCACGAGCACATCAAGGACCTCTGCCGCCGGCTGGCGAAGGACGGCTACATGGCTGTGGCGACCGAGTATTACGCGCGGATCGGCGATCTTTCGAAGATGACCGACATGCCGACGATCTTCAAAGAGGTGATCAACAAGACGCCCGACGGGCAGATGATGAGCGACATGGACTCGACTGCTGCGTGGGCGGCGAAGAACCAAGGCAGCGCCACGAAGCTCGCGGTAACCGGGTTCTGCCGCGGCGGGCGGCAGACCTGGCTGTATGCCACACATAATCCGGCTTTGAAGGCGGCGGCGGCGTGGTATGGGCCGGTCAACACGCCGGACACCGACATCCAGCCGCACAGCCCGCTGGAAGTCGCCGACCAACTGAAATGTCCGTTGCTGGGCCAGTATGGCGGGCAGGACACCAGCATCAAGCTCGATGACGTGCACGCGGCGGAGGCCAAGGCGAAGGCGGCGGGGAAGATCGTCGAGATCGTTGTCTACCCGGACGCTCCGCACGGGTTCAACGCCGACTATCGGCCCAGCTACCGCGCGACCGACGCGACCACCGCGTGGCAGCGCATGTTGGCCTGGTTCAAGACCTACGGCGTTGCCTGATGAGGACCCATGGCTGATCCGCACCCGGAGGACAGCGCCGGGGTCAGGCGCTGGTTCGAGACGCTGGCGGCGCATGTCCGCGAGGTCGACTATGTCGGCGCGCGGCCGATTTTTACCCCGGACATGATCGCGTTCGGTACATTCACCGATTTCATGACCGGCCAGCCGGCGGCGGAGAAGGCGCAGTGGCGCAGCGTGTGGGAGAATATCGACGGCTTCACCTGGCGCCCGGACCTCCGCGTGATCGTCTCGCCGGATCGCAAGCAGGCGGTGGGGATGGGGATTTTCGATTCTACCGGCTACCTGAAGGACGGCACCGCCTATGCGCGGCCGGGGCGCGCGACGGTGGTTTTCGTGCGCGAGACGGTCGATGCGCCGTGGCTGGCACAGCACACGCATATGTCGCTGTTTCGCAACGTTCCGACACAGTCGTTCAAGGGCAAGCCGGAGAAGGTGAGCTAGCCGCGGCCGAGGTTCGGGGCCTGACGCACCGCGCCTGAACGCGACAGTGGGGCGGGCATGCGGTGATTATACCGAGCATGGAACGTTGCCGCATGCGGGACGGACCATCCCACTGACAATCCGCATTTTTAGATCAAAGAAGAGTTAACTTTTGGGGCGCATGGTGTGACGCGTGCCTGTGCGCTGGCGCGCGGTGGCGGTCGGTGGGGACACTTTGGGCGAGCGGGCGCAGGTGCTCGATTTCCGGCCGCAGAGCACGCCGAGCGCGCAAGGACGAATCGCGAAACATTCACAAATACAGGTTGGTGTGGCGTGCTCAGGGTTGGTTGCTTATCCAGGCCGTTGCGCGTGTGGCTGTTGCTGCCGGTGCTCGCGATGTTGACAATGGCGGCGGACCTGCCACCCGATGACCTGGGGGTCTGCCCGCCGAACAGGAGTTGTCACGGCTGCGGTTGCGCGGGCGGCCCCGGGTATCGCGGCCCCAACGGTCGCTGCGTCGGGTTCCGGGAGTTGGAGCGGATCTGTGGAACACCGCCGACCGAACGTTGCACATTCGAAAATTCGCCTGGTACCGGCGAGCACGAGGAATGTGCGCTGCGTCGTCGGGGAACGCAGGCGCATCAACCTGCCGCCGATCCAAGTGGGTCTGGGGCGACGTCCCCGCTTGCCCCGGCGAGGCGGGATGGGACCGATTGAACCGTTGAGGGTCCGTCCGGGAAGTCGGGTCGGCGTTCATGGTAGATTGACGGTCGCGGCCCATAGGGGTGTTGCGGCTGGACGTCGCGTGCCGCATTTGGTTCGGGGGCTAGTCCGCTTGGCACCGGCCGCAGGAGTGTTTCCGGGGCTTTCGTTGCGTTTTCGACCGATTTTGCGATGATCTCATATATTCAATGCTCGCTGGAATTTGTGCCCTGCCGCATGTCCGCAAGCAAGGATCACCACAGAGACACGGTGGCATTAAGCAGAAAAGCCAAGTAATAAACTTGATGTTCTTCTCCGTGGCTCCGTGTCTCTGTGGTGATTCTTTATTGCTGACGGTTACCAAAGACGCAATTTTTCACGATCGAATGGTACTGACCCGTTGGCGGTGCGTCTTCGTCATGTCGGCCCCCTCCGTCAAGCGCCCGGTGGCAGGCTGCGGTCGGCATGACGTGGGAATCCTCGGCATGATGTGGGTATCTCCGGCATGAGGTGGGCATCTCCGGAATGACGTGGTGTCACTGAAGGGTCGATCATTCGGACGCCCGGTATGAGACGCCCGGACTTCGCCGACCGTCAGGCGATCGCGGCAAGCTGCGCCGCCGCTTCGTTCTCTTCCTCGATCCGCAGCGCGTCGTTGAATTTGTTGAAGAAGCCGCACAGCGTGATGCGCAGGGTGAGCTCGACGATCTGCGCCTCGGAGAAATGTTCGCGCAGCCGATCGAACAGCCGGTCGCGCAGCCGATACGGTTCGTTCCAGGCGGCGATGGTGTATTCCACCACCAGCCGATCGACCGCGTCGAACTCCGGATGGTCGGCGTAATCCAGCACACGGTCCGTGCCGGCGGGCGAGATGCCCTCGGTCGCCAGGAACGGCTTGTGGTGCGCCACACAGTAGTCGCACTCGTTCAGCTTGGAGACGGTGACGATCGCCAGTTCCAGGTAACGTTTCGGCAGCGTGTTGGCCGCGCGCAGCTCCATCAGCATCGCCATCAGGTGGCGCAGCGCCGCGGGCACGTGGGCGAACACCGCGAGCTGGTTGCGGAACGGGCC
This sequence comes from Acetobacteraceae bacterium, assembly GCA_035696165.1. Lineage (GTDB taxonomy): Bacteria > Pseudomonadota > Alphaproteobacteria > Acetobacterales > Acetobacteraceae > Palsa-883. Next base: position 7,936 of record DASRQX010000036.1, read on the forward strand.
GTAGCCGGCAGCGAAGCGCTCGTAGATGTCGGCGAGGTCGGCCGGCAGTTCGGTGGATGGAATGCTGCGAACGCGTGCCATGCTGGCCCCTTTGCCCTCGATGTCCGCTTGACCTCGATGGCGGAGTGTCACCCGGCGGCCTGGCTGTGCTCAAGGGTCCGAACGGAACCGCGGCACGGCGGCCCGATGCGCGGGTGCGCCCGCTTCGATTGGCAGTGCCGCGTCTGGCCCGGCATCGTTCGCGATTACGAACCGGACCCCGATTTGGGCGCCATCCGCAGCCATCAATTACGATGCCGGACAGCGAAAGGACTGACTCACCGGTGTCGTACGACGTCATGGCTCGCGACCGTAGCCGTCCGGGACTTCCCTGTTGGCAACACGAAAGTCGCGGGTGGCCGGGCCAAGCCCGGCCATGACACTTGGGGTCGGAGCCGGCGATGCCACTTAGGGTCGCGGCCGGCATGACACTTGGAGGCGGGGCCGGCCCTGATACTTGGGGTCGCGTCCGGCGTTCAGGCGGCGGCTAGCCAGGTGCCGATATGTGCGGTGAGTGCCGCGATGGTCAGCGGCTTGACGACCTGGTCGTCCATTCCCGCCGCCAGGCTGCGCCGTCGATTTTCCTCCATCGCATCGGCGGTCAACGCGATGATCGGCGTGCGGCGGCCTTGGAATGCCTCGATCTGGCGAATTGCCCTGGCCGCTTCCGCACCGTCCATCTCCGGCATGTGGCAGTCCATCAGCACCAGATCGAACGTGCCGTTGCGGTAAGCGACGACCGCCTCCAGGCCGTTGCGCGCCTTGGTGACCGTGCAGCCGAGTGTCTCGAGAATGGCCTGGGCTACTGCCAGATTAGGGATGTTGTCGTCGACCAGCAGGACGTGGATTGTCTCCCGTCCCGCGCCTCGCACGGCCTGCTGGAATGCAGTGACGTCGGGCGCCACGAAGTCCGGGTTCGCCGCGGCCGGCGGCGGCGCGGGGTTGTCGGATCCGGGGGCGGTCCGAGGGGGGATTGGCCCGGAGATGCCTGGCCCAGTGGGAACGGGCTCAGCGGGGACCGGCTTAGCGGAGACGAGCCCAGGGGGAATGGGCTCAGCGGAGACGAGCCGGGGGGGGATGGGCTTGGCGGGGACCGGCCTGGCGGGGACGAGGCCCGCGGGGATGCGCCCAGCAGGGACGAAGCCATCGGGGATGGGCCCAGGGGGGATGGGCCCAGGGGGGATGGGCTCGGCGGGAACGGGGTCAGCGGGCGCGCCAGATGCCGGTGGCGCCGGGCGCGGCGGCGCTGCCTCGGCGGACTTGTCCAGCACGACGGTGAACCTGAAGGTTGAACCGGCGCCTAGTTTGCTCTGCACACTGATCTCGCCGCCCATCGCGCGACACAGCCGGCGCGCGATGGATAACCCGAGGCCGGTGCCGCCATAGCGGCGCGTGGTCGATGCATCAGCCTGGGTGAACACATCGAAGATCACCGACTGGGTGGCGGCTTCGATGCCGATGCCGGTGTCGGCGACCTCGAAGGCCAACCGCATCGACTTTGCGGTGTCCTGATCGCAGGCGACGCTGATCATGATCGCGCCGGACGGCGTGAACTTGATGGCATTGCCGACCAGGTTCGACAGCACCTGCTGCAGGCGGTGCGCATCGCCGAGCAGCGTGACATTGAGCTGATCGGGCACCACCGAGGTCAGGGTCAGGCCCTTGGCGCGCGCCGCTTCGGTGAACATCATGCGCACCTCCTGCACCAGCGACGGCAGGTGAAACGGGGCGCGCTCCAGGTCCAGCTTGTCGGCCTCGATCCTGGATAGGTCGAGAATGTCATCAAGCAGGTGCAGCAATGATTGGCTCGAGTGCTGCGCAAGGTCGAGGTAGCCCAACTGGCTGGGCGTCAATTGGGTCAGGCGCAGCACTTCGACGGAGCCAATCACCGCGTTCAGCGGCGTGCGGATCTCGTGGCTCATGTTGGCGAGGAACTGCGTCTTGGCCGCGTTGGAGAGCTCGGCCTGGCGTAGCGCGGCGAGGGTCTCGGTGTTCTGACGCCGCAGGTCCGCGAGCATGGAGTTGAACGCCTGCCCGAGCCGGCTGATTTCCCGCGGGACGAGGCCGCCGAACGCCGGCACAGATACCTGCTGGTTGCCTGCGAGCACGGCCTCGGCGGTGCGTGCGACCTGGCGCACCGGGCGTGCGAGATAGCCGGCGAGCAGCCAGCTCAGCAGCGCGGCGGCGACGAACGCCGCCGCCGCGATGGTCAACGCGATGCCGCTGACCTGGCCGGCGCGTCGGCGCAGCTCCGAGATCGGCTGCACAACCATCACGCCCCAGCCGACCCCGGGCACGGCGGTGTAGCCGGCGATCATGTCGGCATCGAATGCCGGCGAGAAGAACCGGGCCACGCCGGTTTCGCCGCGCATCATCGCCTGCACCGCATTGATCCCGGAGATGTCTTTGGAGGCCAGCACCCAGTCCCGGATCGGATGCGCGATCACGCGTCCCTCGGCGTCGATGATAACGGCATGGCCGCGGTCGCCGAACGCGATCTGGCGCTGCAGCGACACCAGGTAGTCGGTGCTGATCATGCCGACGCCAAGCCGGCCGCCCGGAAGTTGCTTGACCAGGTAGAACACCGGGTCGCCCGCGGTGTCGTGCTCCAGATTGGTCAGCTTGGGCTGCGGGCCCGGCGAGGTGGCGAGCGCCCACCAGGACGCCACCTGCGCCGGGTCGATCACCGGCTTGCGATCCGACAAGCCGGGCAGGGAGGCCACAACATGGCCGTCCGGCGTTAGGACACACAGGTGCAGGATGCCAAGCGAGCGCAGTAGGTCCGCAATCCCATCCACGTTGGAATTGATCGCGTCGCCGTCAAACGCGACGGAGAACGCCGACTTGACGTCGGTCGCGTAGCGCGACGCCGCGTTGGTGAGATTGCGCGCGACCAGCAGGTGCCGTTCGCGGACCGAGGCGACCTCGTTCTTGAATGAGGCGTGCTCGTCCCACAGCGCAACGGCCAGCAGCGGCGGGGCGATTACGATGAAGAACGCGAGGAACAGCAGCGACCGCACGCCCAGCCTGGGTCGCCAGCGCGGCGGCCGGACACCGGGCCGCTGGCCGTTGGGGCGGTGGGCATTGGGGCGGTGGGCGTCGGCGCGTTGGTGACCAATCGCCGGCATGCCCTGTCGCTCGGACGGCGGGCCGGGCTGCATCGGTGCTGGTGCTGACGTGCTGGCGCTCATGCCCCTCCACGCGGCGTGACCCGGACGCGACGGTCAGTCTGCCACGCTTCGTTGAGGTTCGGTAGCGATCGGTTTGGCAAGAATTATCCCCGATCAGGCGGCGACGCCGACTTGCATGCTCGATCGCCGCCGATGACGCAGTACGCCCAGTGCCAGCAGGCCGGTGCCTAGCACGGGTGCCATCGGTGGCTCCGGCACCGCTTCGAGATTGTCGGCCGCCACCGCGGTGCCGATCGAATCGCCGAGCGTCAGCGCCTCCTGCACGGCGAGGGGCGTGTGGATGCCACCGACGACCCGGCTGAACTCCGCGCCCAGAAATCCGCCCGACGCCTGCGAGATGCTGGTGAAGGTCTCGGCGATCGGACAGATCAGTGGGCTGGTGTTGTAGGCGGGATCGGCAGTGAAATCGGCATTGAGCACGGCAACGGTTCCGGCATTGTTGCAATTGCCCCCAGTCACTGATTTCGGAACGCCGTCCAGTATGCAGCCGATGATGTTGCCGTCGCTATCGTGGGTAGGCGTGCCGCCACCGGCACAACTCGCTCCGGCGATCGAGTAGAATGTGCCGTTGAGCGTGCAGCCGGTGATATTGCCGACGCTGTTCAGGGTGGCGGTGCCGCCATTGCAATAGGCGACCGAGGTGGAGGTGAACGTCACGTTGTCGGTCCCGATTGCATCACTGAGCGCGGTTGCGGCGGCACCGCTGAAGGCGGGATGGCCGGCGACGTAGTCGGGATGCGGCGGCGTCACGATCAGCGACGACCAGGTGGCATCACAGGTGGTGAAGTTGGGACTCCAGTTGTTGCAATCCTGAATGGCGGTGACCGGCCGCCATGAATTGTAGTCGTATTTGATCCCCCAGGCGCCAATGCCGGCGTCATCCAGGGCAAGGCCGACCAAGGCTGTCGCCTGCGCGGTCCGCAGCAGACTGAGCCCCTGTTCGTTGGCGACCGTGTCGGCGATCTGCACCCAGTGACCTGGCGGCTGCAGGGTGCCACCCGGATCGTTCCAGAACAGCGCCGCCTGGGCTTCGGCGGCGGATTCGGGCTTGAAACCTGCCGCGCCGCAGGCGGCCGCGACATTGGCGGGCAGCGCGGTGTGGGAGCCTTCGCACTCTGTCTGCAACACCTGGAGATTGTAGGCTGATGAGGTGAGGCCCGCGGCGGTTGCCGTGTAAGGGGCGGGGATCGTCGCCTGAAGCGCGGCCAGGGCCGGGCTGGTCATGCCCATCGGCGTGACACTTCCCCAAGTCGGTGTCATCGCCGGCCGCGTGGCCAGTGGCTGATAGACCCCGGGCGCATTGCTCGCCGGGGTGTAGGGATTCGCAATCGTGTCCAGGATGGCGCCTTTGGGACCGCCGGTACCGTCGTTGGCAGTGGCTTTGAGCATCGCGGTGCCCGTCGCGGTGCCGAGCGTGATGCCGTTGGCGATCGCCGAGCTGCCGCCGAAGCCGGAGAGCTCGGTTGCGAGGCTGGCGACGTCCGCCGTGACGGCGGTCATCTGGGCGACGCTTGGGCCGATCGAAGCGGTGGCGTACATTGGATGCGCGCTGAGGACGCTTGACGGGAAATAGCTGGCCCCTTTTACGCCCTGGAATTGTTGGTAGAGCGAGGTGCCGGGATTCACATACAGGTTGTCCATCACGGTGATGGCGGCCTGTAACGCTGCCGCATTGGCCGAAGCCCCGGAGACCGCGCCGCCGGCGTAGGCGATCGGCGCGAGCGTGCTGCCGGTCGCGGCGTTCACCGCGTCGTACATCGCGCCGTCGACCAGCGCGATCTCCCGCGCGACCTCGGGCGGACTGTCGATCAACGGGGCCGAGGTGTTCTGGATGATGTTCAGCAGCTGGTTGTTGACATCGGTAATGACGTCCGCCCGGGCGACGGCGATTGGCGCAAGCATCGCAAGCCCGACCACGCCACAGAGCGGGATGATCAGGCCGAGAAGCCAACTTCGCGTGCGGTTGAAAATCTGTCGGCGGCGCGCCATGCCGGTGCCCCACTCGGCAGTTCGTGAGAACTTATACGCACTTTCGGGATTCGTTCAACGTGCGTTACATTGAGCCGCATGACGTTGGGTGGGGTGCGGCGCTGCCGTGCTCAAGGGTCCGCGCGGAACCGCGCTGCGGTCACCACATCCGCCGTCAGCGCCGCCTGTACCGCCCCGGCGCCTGCTGCGCTGCGTGTGACGGCGACGACGGAGCGGAACCAGGGCACCTCGGCCCGCGCCCGCGCCAGGAACAGCTGCCCCAACGCCTGCGCACCCGGGCCACGCGGCGTGCAGCAGGTGCAACCTAAATTATGCCCAAAACGCTGCGTTGACCCGGCCGGCAGGTTGAACCGCGCCACGGCGGGGTGATCCGCCGGGGCGTCCCCTTCGATCAGCAGCGCATCGTCCGGCCCGGCATCGCTCGCCGTCCCGAACCGCACCCTGATTCGCGCGTCGTCCGTCTCCGTCATCTACTCGACATAAGGATATGTTTATGTCATTGGCAAGGGATGGATCATCTGCTGCTGGCCCTGCGTGCTGCCGCCGAACCGACCAGGCTGCGCCTGCTCGCACTGGCGGCGCGCGGCGAGTTCTGCGTCATGGAGTTTACCGAAATCCTTGGCCAGTCGCAGCCCCGCCTATCGCGCCATCTGAAGCTGCTGTGCGACGCCGGCCTGCTGGAGCGTGTGCCGGAAGGCGCCAATGTCTGGTTTGCCCTGCCCGGCGGGGACAATCTGGCGCTGGTGCACGACCTGCTGGTGCGCCTGCCGCAGGACGACCCGGTTCTGGAAGCCGACCGCCGCCAGTCCGCCCGCGTGCTGGCGGAACGCGCCCGCGTCGCCTCGGAAAGCTTCCGCCGGCAGGGTGCTGATTGGGACGAGATGCGGGCGCTCGACCTGCCCGCGGCGGAGGTCGAGGCCGCGCTGCTGGGGTTGGTGCCGGATGATGCCGGGCGCGTGCTGGATATCGGCACCGGGACGGGGCGGGTGCTGGAGTTGTTGGCCTCACGTGTCTCGCGCGGGCTGGGGATCGACGCGTCCAAATCGATGCTGGCGCTGGCTCGCGCGCGGCTGTCGCGGGCCGGTTGTGCGCAATGCGCGGTGCGGCTGGGCGATATGTACCGGTTGCCGCTGGCGGATGCGTCGTTCGACCTGGCGGTGCTGCAGATGGTGCTGCACCACGCGGAAGATCCGGCCGGTGCGCTGGCGGAAACGGCGCGTGTGTTGCGCCCGGGCGGCACGGCGATCGTCATCGACCTTGCCGCGCATGACCGCCCGGACGTGACCGCGGGCATGGCGCATCGTTGGCCCGGGTTTACCGAGGCGCAGATGCACCATCTGCTGCTGAATGCCGGCATGTCCGCCGGACATTCTATACAGATACCGGCGACACAGATTCCGGCCAATCAAGTTCCGGCCTCGCAAGGTCCTGGTCCGCTTACCGTCAAGCTCTGGTCCGCGATCGTCCACGCCGAAACGAATACCGACGCGGTTCAGAAGGTCTCGGCATGACGAACGCCCGCCCCCACCTGCTCGACGTGCTGCGCGACCGCGTGCTGCTGTGCGATGGCGGCATGGGCAGCCGCGTGCAGGCCCTGACGCTGGATATCGAGCGGGATTACTGGGGCCGCGAGAACTGCACCGACGTGTTGTGCCTGTCGCGGCCCGACCTGGTGCGCGAGATCCACCGCGGCTACTTCGAGGCCGGCGCCGACATAGTGGAGACCAACAGCTTTGGGGGTTCTCCGGTCACGCTCGGCGAATTCGACCTGGCCGACCGCGCGTTCGAGATCAACCGCGTCGCCGGCGAGCTCGCGCGCGAGGCGGCGGAAAGTTTCGCCGATGGCCGGCATCGCTGGGTGCTGGGCAGCCTGGGGCCTGGCACCAAGCTGCCGAGCCTGGGCAATATCGCCTACGACGCGTTGGAGGCCGCGCTGACCGAGCAATGCCGCGGCCTGATCGCCGGCGGCGTCGATGGCATCCTGATCGAGACCTGCCAGGACACGCTGCAGATCAAGGCGGCGGTGAACGGGGCGAAGATTGCCCGTGCCGCGGCCGGAACCGACACGCCGGTCTTCGTGCAGGTTACGGTTGAAACCACCGGTACACTGCTGGTCGGCCCCGATATCGCCGCCGCCACCACCGTGGTGCACGCGCTGGATGTGCCGCTGATGGGGCTGAACTGCGCCACCGGTCCGCAGGAGATGGCGGAGCACGTCCGCTGGCTCGGCAGCAACTGGCCGGGCCTGCTGTCGGTGCAGCCGAATGCCGGCCTGCCGGAACTGGTCGATGGTCAGACGCATTATCCGCTGGGTGCCGCGGAACTGGCGAGCTGGCTGGAACGTTTCGTTGCCGAAGATGGGGTGAATTTGATCGGCGGCTGCTGCGGCACCTCGATCGAGCACATCGTCGCACTGGATTCGATGCTGAAACGGCGTGGCGAGCAGCGCCCGGCACCGGTGCCTCGGACGGCGGTCTGGGTGCCGTCGGTCGCCAGCCTGTATCAGGCGGTGCCGTTGCGCCAGGAGAACGCCATATTCGCCATCGGCGAGCGCTGTAACGCCAACGGATCGAAGAAATGGCGCGAGTTGCAGGAAAAACACGACTGGGACGGCTGCGTCGCCCAGGGCCGCGAGCAACTGGGCGAAGGGTCCCACGCGCTGGATGTCTGCGCCGCCTTCGTCGGGCGCGACGAGATGGGCGAGATGAGCGAGGTGATCCGCCGCTTCACCGGCAGCGTCAACGCGCCGCTGGTGATCGACAGCACGGAAACCCCGGTGCTGGCGGCGGCGCTGAAGCTGCACGGCGGCAAGCCGATCATCAACTCGATCAATTTCGAGGACGGCGAGGGTCACGCAACCGACCGGCTGAAGCTGGCCAAGCAGTTCGGTGCCGCGGTGATCGCGTTGACGATCGACGAGGTCGGCATGGCGAAGACCGCGGGTGAAAAACTGCGGATCGCGCGCCGGCTGGTGGAGTTCGCTTGTGGTCGGCACGGGTTGGCGCAATCGGACCTGCTGATCGATCCGCTGACGTTCACGATCGCCACGGGTAACGAGGACGATCGCAAGCTGGCGGAATGGACGCTGGAGGGCATTGCCGCGATCCGCGCCGAGTTCCCCGACATCCAGATCATTCTGGGTCTGTCGAATGTGAGCTTCGGGTTGAACCCTGCAGCGCGTGCTGTGCTGAACAGCGTGTTCCTGGATCATGCGTCGCGCGCCGGGATGACCGGGGCGATCGTGCACGTGTCGAAGATCCGTCCGCTGCATCTGCTGGCGCCGGAGGAAGTCGAGGTCGCCGAGGACCTGATTTTCGACCGCCGCCGCACAGGTTACGATCCGTTACATCGCCTGCTGGAGATTTTTGCCGACCGCAAATTGGCTGACGTCACGGTGAAGAAGCGCGCCGAGACGGTTGAGGGGCGGTTGAAGGACCGCATCATCGATGGCGACCGCAAGGGGCTTGCCGCGGAGTTGGATGAGGCGATGGTGAAAATGCCGCCGCTCGACATCATCAACAACGTGCTGCTGGACGGCATGAAGGTGGTGGGCGAGTTGTTCGGCGCCGGCAAGATGCAGTTGCCGTTCGTGCTGCAAAGCGCCGAAACGATGAAGGCCGCCGTCGCGCATCTTGAGCCGCATATGGAACGGGTCGAGGGGCAGGAGAAGGGCACCATCGTGCTGGCGACCGTGAAGGGCGACGTGCACGACATCGGCAAGAACCTGGTCGATATCATCCTGACCAACAACGGTTATCGCGTGGTCAACCTGGGCATCAAGGTGCCGCTGGCTGACATGCTGACCGCGGTGCGGGAGAATCGCGCGCATGCCATCGGCATGTCCGGCCTGTTGGTGAAGTCCACGGTCGTGATGCGGGAAAACCTTGAGGAGATGTCGCGGCAGAACCTCGATATCCCGGTGCTGTTGGGCGGCGCGGCGTTGACCCGGGGCTATGTGGAGGATGCCTGCGTCGGCGCCTATGCCAGCGGCCGCGTGGCGTATGCGCGCGATGCGTTCGACGGGCTGCACCTGATGGACAAGGTGACCGGCAACGGGTTCGACGACTATCTGGCCGCGATCCAGGCTCGGCGCAGCGGCAAGACGCGCAATACCTCGCGGACGCTGGGCCAGGCCGATGCGCGGGCGTTCCGTCCGGTGGATGTGGCCGTCGTGCAGGCGCGGCGGCGACGGATCACGCAGGATGTGCCGGTCGTGACGCCGCCGTTCTGGGGCGCGCGGGTCGTGGAGGCGCCGCCCAAGGCGCTGGTGCCGTTTGTGAACGAGCGAAGTTTGTACCAGTTCCAGTGGGGGTTCCGGAAGCAGGGGCGCTCGCTGGAGGATTTTCTGGGTTGGGCTCGGCAAGAGCTGCGGCCCGTGATGCGGCGGATGCTGGGGATCTGCGAGGTCGAGGACATCCTGAAGCCGCAGGCGGTGTATGGGTATTGGAAAGCCGCAGGGCAGGGCAATGACCTGATCCTGTTTGATGGTGACGGGCGCACAGAGGTTGCACGCTTTTCGTTGCCTCGGCAGCCGAAGGAGGATGGGGAGTGTATTGCCGATTTTGTGCGCGACGTTGATGAGGGTGAGCGCGATGTGATCGGGCTGCAGATCGTGACGATGGGCGGACGTGCTTCCGACGTTGCGCGGGCCTGGTTCGAGGACAATCGTTACCAGGACTATCTGTATTTGCATGGGCTGTCGGTGGAGATGGCCGAGGCGATGGCCGAGTACGTGCACAAACGCATCCGCGCCGAGCTGGGTTTTGCCGGCGAGGACGAGCGCGAGATGGAGAAGATGCTTGGGCAGGGTTATCGGGGGAGCCGGTATTCGCTTGGGTATCCGGCTTGTCCGAAGCTGGAGGATCAGGTGCCGCTGCTGGCGCTGCTGGACGCGGGACGGATTGGGGTGACGCTGAGCGAGGAGTTTCAGTTGGATCCGGAACAATCGACCAGCGCGATTGTTGTGCTGAATCCGAAGGCGAAATATTTTTCGGTTTGAGTATGCGTGAGGTGAGAATTCTCCCCCTCCCTCAAGGGGAGGGGGAGAAACCAACCAACCACCCGCCATTGGAGACCGGCTGTCCTTGTGGCATCCTGCCGTCAACGACCGAACGTCATGGGCAGGAGGACCGTCCAACAATGAACAGCAATACCGCACCGGTGGAGTTTCTTTCTGGCATCCGCATCGTCGATTTTACCCAGTTTGAAGCAGGACCTTCGTGCACCGAGGCGCTGGCGTGGCTTGGCGCGGATGTGGTGAAGATCGAGAATCCGAAGCTTGGCGATCCCGGGCGGCGGCGGCGGCCTGGGGCAGGGGACGAGGACCCGTGGTATTTCTACATCTTCAACGCCAACAAGAAGTCGATGACCGTCAACCTGAAGTCGTCGCGCGGGCTGGCGCTGGTGAAGGACCTGCTGCGCAAGGCGGATGTGTGTGTCGAGAATTTCGCCCCCGGCACGATCGAACGGCTGGGCCTTGGCTACGACGACGTTAAGGCGCTGAACCCGGGCATCATCTATTGCCAGGTCAAGGGCTTCGGCGAGGGCAGCCCGTTCGAGGCCAACCTGGCGTTCGACATGATCGCGCAGGCCTGTGGCGGCACCATGAGCGTGACCGGCGAGGCCGGGCGTATGCCGGTGAAGCCGGGCATCTCGGTTGGTGATACGGGCACCGGCATGCTGATGGCGATCACCATCCTGGGCGCGCTGTATCAGCGGCGCGAGACCGGACAGGGACGGCGGCTGCAAGTGGCGATGCAGGACGCGATGCTGCATTACATGCGCACCAATTTCTCCACGCAGCGGCGCACCGGAAAGGCGGTGGGACGCGCGGGTGCCAAGGTGCCGGGCATCACCAATGCGCCGTCCGGGCTGTATCCGTGCAAGCCGGGCGGGTCGAATGACTGGGTCTACATCATGACCAGCCGTGCGAATCCCGAGCACTGGTCGCGGCTGATGACGCTGATGGGCCATGAGGAGCTGATCAACGACCCGCGATATGCGACGCCGGCGGACCGGATGCAGAACGAAGCCACGGTCGACGCGATCATCACCGACTGGACCCTGCGGCATACGAAATATGAGGCGATGAAGCTGGTTGGCGGTGTCGGCGTGCCATCGGGCGCGGTGCTGGACACGATGGAGTTGCAGAACGATCAGACGTTCGTCGAGCGGGGCATCATGCAGACGGTCGAGCATCCGAAGCTGGGGTCGTACAAGATGCCGACCTGGCCGGTGCGGGTGGATGGGAAGCCGCCGTTGCTGAAGCGGGCACCGGAGTTGGGGGAGCATACCGGCTCGGTGCTGGTGAGTTGGCTGGGGATGACCGAGGCGGAGGTGGAGAGGTTGCGGGCTGAGGGGGCGTTGTAGGGGGCGCTGTGCGCGGATGGCGGAAGGCGCTTCGCTTTTCCGCCCCACGCGGGGTTTATGCGGCGTCGTGGAAGATTATTCCTAGGGTGAAGCGGTTTCCCTCGCGTAGCGTGCTGACGCCGTGGCGTAGCGCTGCGCGGTAGTGTCCGCGTGAGCCCTGCGCCGGGCGATGGTGGACGGCGAAGGTGACCGCCTGGCCTTGGCACAGGGCAACGACCTCCGCGCGGGATTGGGTGCGCGGTTTTTGTTCTACCAGCACGAATTCGCCGCCGCTGAAGTCTCGGGCGGGGTCGCTGAGCAGGATCGTTAGCTGCAGTGGGAATACGCGCTCGCCGTGGAGATCCTGATGCAGGCGGTTGTAGTCGCCCGGGCCGTATTTCAGCAGAAGCGGCGTTGGCCGCGTCTGCCCGGCCGCGTGGCAGTCGGCAAGATATGCGTCGAGGGATTCGGGCAAGCGCCCGCTCTCGCCGAGTAGTGTGCGCCACCGTTTCGCGGTGCTGACCAGGCGCGGATCGAACGCGCGCCGCAAGGCTTCGATGGGGTCTGGCAACGGATAGGCGAAATAGCGATATTCGCCCTGGCCATAGCCGTGCCGCGCCATCACGACGCGTGAGCGGAACGCGGCGTCGCGGAAGTATGTCGCGGTGATCGAAGCGCATTCCGCGGGCGACAGAAGCGGGCCGGATACCGCGTGGCCGGATTGGTCCAGATCTGCATCGATCTGCGGCCAGTCCAGTGCTGCCACGCGGGTCTCGATTGTTGGTGCCGTCGCGATACTGTCCATCATGCGTGTCTCCGTCGCTGTCGTGCGCATCGTCTCGCTTTGGCGCGAAGCTGGCCAGCCGATCCTTGCGCTGGCTAGAACGGATTCGGGTCGGATGGAATGGCGGTGCCTCTGCTGCTTGCAGGGTTGGGCCGTGCCGCGGACCAGGGTCGGAGCGCGGAGGCGGAGCGCTGTGGGCGAGGGCCCTGCCGTGGCACGACCCTCACCCTCGGCGCTGCGCGCCTCGACCTCTCCCGCGCGCGGGAGAGGTGTAGGGGGCAGGTGACTGGGCGGCATGGTCAACCCGCGCTACCCGGGGACGCGCCGCTTCTCTGCCACCAGGGCGGCGCGGCCGATCATACCGAGCGCCAGATCGTCCTGCGGCGGCTGGAACAAGCCGCCACGGCCGTCGCGGAAATATCGTTCCAGGGGCAGATCACGCGTCATGCTGAATCCGCCGGCGACGCGCAGTGCCGTTTCGGTCACGGTGCAGGCGGCGTTGGTGCACAGGTATTTCGCCGCGGCGATCGAGGCGCCGAAATCGGCCGGCACGTCGCCGGACACCCAGGTGCGCGCGGCGTCGTGCAGTACCGCGCGGGCGGCGCGCAGGGCGACGTCCATCTGACCCAGCCATTGCTGGACGTGCGACGCGGTGGCGATCGGCTTGCCCAGCGCGGGCGGCACGCGGTTGTTGGCGTAGTGGGCCGCGGCATCGAGGGCGGCCTGGCCGATGCCCAGATAGACCGCGGCCAACGGCAGGTTCCAGGCGTTGGTGCCGGGGGCCTTGCGCGGGCCGCCGACCGCCACGCGCTCGACGATGCGCGCATCCGGAACGAATACCTGGTCGTAGTTCACTGCCTGGTTGCCGCAGCCGCGCAGGCCGAGGGCGCCGCTCCAGGTGTCGTCGATCGACAGGCCGGGGGAGCCGCCTTCGACGATCGCGCTGACCAGTTCGCCCTGCGGCGCTGCTTCGCTCGGCGGCAGCACCACCGCGGTGGCCAGGAAGCGCAGCACCGGCGCGCCGGTAACGAAGATCTTGCGGCCGGTGACGCGCCAGCCGCCATCAACGCGTTTGCCAGTCATGGCGGGCAGGCCGCCGCGCGAGATGCTGCCGAGCTCGGCTTCCGTTACGCAATTGTTGATCGTTCCGCCTTCGCGCGCCAGCGTGCCGCAGATGTCCGCCAGCACCGCGTCGGGCCAGGCACGCGCGTCGATCACGCGGCCGAGCAGGCTGAGCATCATGCCGACCACCAGTGCGGTGGAGGCGTCACCGCGGCCGAGGATCTCCTGCGCCAGCACCATGTCGAACACGTCGGCGCCCTCGCCGCCGTATTCGGTGGGCAGCGACAGGCGGAGATATCCGGCCTCGTGCAGGTCGCGGTAGTTCTCGTGCGGGAACACCGATGCGATATCGTTCACCTGCGCGCGCTCGCTGAATCGCGCGGCGAGCGCGCTGGTTCGTTGCATGATCTGCTGCTGGCGTTGGGTCGGATTGTGCAGGCCGGGCATGTGCATCGTCAGAGCGCTTTCGAACCGGAAAGTACGGTTATGATTGCGTAGCGGGTACGATGGGCTCGCCCAGCCTGAGCATCTGCCGCGTGGCATTGGCAGACATGCCGGCCGCGTTGGTGAGGGCTGGGTTCGCGATACAGGCGTTGATGACGGGGACGATCACCGCGGCCTGCTCGCGCGCGGCGCTGCGTGCCGCGGGGCACATGCGTCCTTATGCCACTCATCCTTATGTCACTCGTCCTTATGTCACTGGGAGCCAACGCGCGCGCCGGTCGGGCGCGCGATCAGAGCGTGCACGGTTTCGGCCGACAGCCGCCTACGGAATGATGGATCATTGGCGCCTTTGGTTGCGTGGCAATCCAGCAGGTCGAGCCGGGCCTTGATCGGACCGCGGTCGTCACGCGGCGCGGCCGCGAGCGCCGCTGACGCCTGGGCACAGTCCATCAAGGCATTTCTGACAAGATCGTTGATCCCGGGTAACAGGGCCGGCGGTTCGGCGCTCGCGGCGGATGCGGTCAAGGTGCACACCTTGACCGGCGGATCGCTGAGTTGCGTCCACCTGTCGTCCCAGGTCCGGTCGGTGGGTGCGCCGGGCTGGCACGCCCCGGCATCGATGCGCAGATTGGCCCAAAGTCCAAGCACGACAGCCGCCGGCAGAAACTGCTCGACGGGCTCGCCTGCTTCCAGAAACCTATCGATGGCGATTTGATAGGAATACCGTGCCGCATCCTCCTGCCCGGCGACATACCAGGCATCACCGAGCAGACGGAACACAAATACATCCGGTACCGGCCCGATCAGTGGCGCAAGTGCCTTGGTCACGGTGACATTCTCGAAAGCGACGATCGCCTCGTTCCGTGCGTTGACCGCGGTCGCCGTCAGGACCTCATCTGGCGGCAACGATGCTCGCGAGCCGCTGGTTGCCAGGCTTCGCGCCAATGCGATTTTCTCCGCTGGCTGCCGGTCAACCGCCTGGAATGCGGCCCTGCTGAGTTCCAGCGACAGCGCGCCCTCGAGCACGAACAACGCGCGGGGTTCCGGATCGTTTTTTTCCGCTTCCCGAACAGCAGTCAGCATTTCGCCCGCCAGCGACAGACGATCCGCCAGAGCGTCGCGTGGCAGGCCGGCCCGCATCGCCCTCCAAAGAAGTTGCAGAACCTGGTGTCGCCAGATGGGCGGGGCATCGCGCGGTAGTTTCCTTTGTGCTTCCGCCAGGAGTTCGCTCAGCCGCCGGGCGGTTTCGCCGCGTGGTCCTGTTGCCGGCCCCCATGTGTTGGCGCAGTAGGCCCGCGCCGCCTCGTCGCCCGCGGACTCGATGGCTCGCGCAGTGTCGACCACCAACTCCGCCGTCGGGATGCGGAAATAGATGCGGTCGTCGAGCCCGCCCTCATGCCGTCCGGGGCGGGGAGATTTGTTCAGTACCCGTACCGATCTTGCATGCAAGAAGGCCCTGTCCGCCGCCGAGGGTGCACACACCTCAATGAACCAGAGGCCGAACACCTCGGTGGTCGCGGTCCGTACCGCGCACGCCACGCTTCGCCGGCTTGCCTGGTCCAGCTCTTGCTGCCCGGCTGCCGATGCGCCGCGCAACGCAAGGCTTGAACCGATGGCCAGCTCCGCGGTGCAACCAAGTTCGCCGGGCTCCTGGCCGGAGGCGATCGCCGCCCCCTCGGCGCGGACCAAATCGACGCGCCACTGGTCGGCAAACACATCCTGGTTCACCGCCCGATTCAGATACAGCACACTGGCGGCCAGCGGATCGGTTTGTTCCAGCATCAAATCCGCGATCTGCTGCACCGGTTGCAGCAGGCTGTGGCGCAGGCCGGTGTTGCCAAGCGTCACCGGAAACGAGGCGGTGCGCGGGCCATTCGGTCCCGACATGTAGGCCGCAAGCGTCGCATGACCGGTGCATGGGATTGCTGCGCATTGCAGCGTGAGCCGCACCCTTGGCCGGGCCGGAAGGTTCAAGGAGCGGTCGATCAGCCGCGTAAGATCCAACGTCGAGAGATCAAGGCCGGCGGCTTTCAACGACACCGGTTCCAGCGGGGCATCCGCGGCTGCATCGCTGATCCCTTGCGCGTGGACAACCTGCTGGACGCCGCGGATGCGCTCGTTCATCGCATCGACCAACGCCTGGGCCAGATCGATATCCGATCCGATGGCCTGGATGGTTTTTTCCGTATCCGGGCCGACTTCCACCACCACGGTCCGGTTGGTGACGTCCCGCCACACCACCGTGCACGCACCGATGGCGACAACGATCGAAACCGCGAGCACCACGACCTTCAGCACCGCCGCCAAAGTGCCCGGCGTTGCCTCGACGCCAGCCTTTAACCGCCCCGCCAGGCGCGGCTTCGCGGTTTGTGACGCTGCCGTTGTCGGGGTCGTTGCTGCCGTGTCAGCCCCGGTTGGGTCAGCCCCGGTTGGCTCGGCTGCTGGCGTAGCGTCCGGTTCCGTCACGACTGCGGGGGCGGCGCGATCGGCTCGCCCAGCGTCTGCATCAGGCGGTTGGCATTGGCGAACATGGCGGCGGCGTTGGTGAGATCGAGGATTTCCAGATCGTCCATGCCGACGTTGCGCAACGGCGTTAAGTCGGCAACGGTCATCGCCGCCGGTTCGCGGGTCAGCTTCGCGGCGTAGTCGACGATGGCGTGCATGCGCGGCGGCAAGGGCGTGTCCAGGCCATGGTCGTAGAGCGCCTGGATCACCTCCGGCTGTCTGGTCAGCTCGACGAAGCGGCGGGCGTGCACCGACGAGCAATAGACGCAGCCGTTGATGATCGATACGACGACGGTTGCCAGTTCGCGCTCGGCGCGCTTCAGGCCGCGCGGGACATACATCACGGAATGGAACAATGGCGACCGCTGCGCCAGCGAATCGACGTCATGGGCCAGCGTACGGAAATAGGGCGAGTTGGCCTGCGGGCTGGCATCCAATGCCGCGCGCTGTTTGGAGGTTGCGGTTGCCGCCTCGACCGGCGCCAGCCAGGGGTCCCACTCGACCGCTTCCAGCGTGAATTTTCCGCCGTTCATGCCGCTTTCTCCTGTGCGAGCAGGGCCAGCCCGACGGCCACGCGCACCTGGTAGGCGACGAAGGCGACAAGCTGGGTTAACGCAACGATATCGCGCGCGCTCAGGCCCGCGGCGGTTAGCGTTGCCAGGTGGGCTTTCGTTGCGGTGCCGGGCGCGGTGGCGAGACGTTCCGCGTGTGTCAGGATCGTGGTGGTTCGGGGGTTGGGCGGTGGCGCGCCCCGGGTGTTCAGCAGCACCTGATAGTGGTTGCTCAGCGCGACGTGGCCGGATAGCTCCGCCACGCGGCGCGCCACCAGGGCGCGTTCCGCCAGCGACAAGCCGCCGGGATCGTCGGGCGACAACAGCACGTCGTGGCTGCCCTGAGTGTGGCGCAGGATGTCCGGCCGCTGCGCGCGAAGCTCGGCCAGCGGTGAGCCGGGTGCCGCGCCGATGATCGCGTTCATCAGGTCCGGGTCTGTTGACGGTTCGACCATCTGCGTCTCCTTGCGGGCTGCGCGGCTAGAGAGGCAGAATCCTCGCGGCGGTGCAACAAGCGGGTGTGCGGTTGCTCCCCCTCACCCCGGCCCTCCCCCTCAAGTGGGGAGGGAGAAGTGGCGGGCGTGCTATCGGGCTGCGGCGGGACCGGCTTGAATGGGGGATGGCGACTCGCGCGACCGTTCCGGCCCCGTCCAAGCCCGCGGCGCGTGCCAGCCTGCCGGCGTTGTTCGCGGGCTTCCTGTCGATCGGCCTGATGAGCTTCGGCGGCGGCCTGGCCGCATGGATCCGGCGCGAGGTGGTGGAGCGGCGCGGCTGGCTGGACGACAGGCAGTTCCTGACCGGTTACGCGCTCAGCCAGATCGTTCCGGGCGCCACCAACGTCAATCTGGCGGTGTTCATCGGCGCGCAGTTGCGCGGTGTGCTGGGTGTGCTGGCGGCGCTGGCCGGGTTGATGCTGGTGCCGATCGTGCTGATCCTGGGCGTCGGCACGCTGTATCTGCGCGCTCAGGGGGTGCCCGGCTGGGGGTGGCTGGGCACTGCGCTTGCGGGCATGGGCGCGGTGGCGATCGGGCTCAATATGGCGACCGGGATCAAGTTGGCACGGCGGAACCTGCGCGGCGTGGCGGCGGCGCTGGTGACGCTGGCGACCACGGTCGGCATCGGCGTGCTGCGCATTCCGCTGGTCGAGGTGATGGTGGTGATCTTTCCGGTCAGCCTGGCGCTGAGCGTGTGGCAAGGTCCGCGCCGGTGATAGCGTCGCTGATCCAGCTCGCGGTGCTGTTCGGCGGTCTTTCGCTGCTGGCGTTCGGCGGCGGGACCGCGGTGCTTCCGGACATACAACGGGCCGCGGTCGATACGTATCACTGGCTGACGGCGCCGGAGTTCTTGGCGTTCTTCGCGATTTCGCGTGCGGCACCTGGGCCGGGGTCGCTGATCGTGATGCTGATCGGCCAGAAGGTCGCCGGCGTGCCGGGGGCGGTGGTCGCGGGTCTGGCCATGTTCGGGCCGTCGTGCGCGCTGGCCTACGGCGCGTCCTTGATGTGGCACCGCACGGCCGGGGCGGCGTGGCGCCAGCATGTGGAGCGGGCGCTGGCGCCAATGGCGATCGGCCTGACCTTCGCCAGCGCGATCGCGCTGCTGCGCGGCACCGAGCATGACTGGCGGGCCTATGCGGTCACTGCCGTGGCAACGGTGGTGCTGTCTTTCACCGAGATTAGTCCGCTGTTCGTGCTTGGTGGGGGCGCAGTGGCATTGCTGTTGGCCGGGTGGTGAGCGTTGGCGCTGGGGCGGATCTGGTGTCTCTTGCTTGATCTGATCGCGGCGGGTCAAATCGGGGCCGCACCATCGGGATGACCGAGACATCATGACCGCCATTGCGACACCTGCGCCGAACACGCCGCTCGCCGGGATCATCGTTCTAGACTTCGGTCAGATCTATCAGGGGCCGTATGCGACCGTGCTGATGGCGCGCGCCGGTGCCGACGTGATCAAGATCGAGCCGCCGACGGGCGAGCCGCTGCGGCGCAATCATGCCGGCACGGGCACTCGGCTGGGGTTCGCGATGCTGAATTCCAACAAGCGGGCGATCACGCTCAATCTGAAATCGGAACGAGGGCGCGAATTGCTGATCGAGATGGCGCGGCGGGCGGATGTGCTGCTGGAGAATTTTTCCCCTGGCACGCTGGACGATCTTGGTGTGGGGTATGCGGTGCTGGGCGCGGTCAATCCCAGGCTGGTGTATGCGACGGGGACGGGATTCGGCATTAGCGGGCCGGATCGCGACACGCTGGCGATGGACCTGACGATCCAGGCGGCGTCGGGGATCATGAGCGTGACCGGCGATCCGGACGGGCCGCCGATGAAGGCGGGGCCGACGGTGGTGGATTATATGGGCGGGATTCATCTTTACGGTGCCGTGATGACGGCGCTGTTCCAGCGCGAGCGGACGGGACGCGGGCAGCTTGTCGAGGTGGCGATGCAGGAGGCGGTGTATTCCACTCTGGCATCGAGTTTCGAATATCATTTGCGGACAGGGAAAGTGCCGCCGCGGACCGGGAACCGGCAGGCTGGGCTGACGACCGCGCCGTATAATGTGTTCGCGACGGCCGATGGGCATGTAGCGATCCATGTGGTGACCGAGGGGCATTGGCAGAAGCTGCTGGTCGCGATGGGGCGGGAGGATTTGAAGGACGATCCTCGGTTTGTTTCGATGACGGCGCGGGCGCGGAATATGGCGGAGACCGAGGCCGTGGTGACGGCGTGGACCAGTCGGCTGCCGAAAGCCGAGGTGTTTGCCGCGACTCGGCGGTATCGCATTCCGTGCGCGCCGGTGCGGACGGCGCCGGAGGTGATGAACGATCCGCACATGCATGGGCGCGGGATGCTGGAGCGGTTTGTTCATCCGGAGTTGGGCGAGGTCGTGCTGCCGACGACGCCGCTGCGGCTGCATGGGGCTGACAAGGTCGCGACGATCGCGAGTCCGTCGATCGGGCAGCATAACGATGAGGTGTATGGCGGGTGGCTGGGGTTGAGCGCGGGGGAGGTGGCTGAGTTGCGGGAGGCGAGAGTGATTTGAGACCGCGCGCACCTTTTATTGCCGACGGCTCTCTCTTGAAGCGCGCGTTCGGCGATAGTACGGGCAAAAGGCGTTTCTAGAGTCGGCCATGAACCGAGACCATGTGATCGAGACCCTTCGCGCCCATGAAGCGGATCTTCATCGGGCCGGTGTCGCTCGGCTGTATTTGTTCGGCTCGGTCTCCCGCGGGGAAGCCGGTCCGGACAGCAATGTCGATCTGTATCTTCGATACCGACAACCCGCGCTTCAGTCTGATTGAATTGGACGATGTCCAGGAGCAGGTAAGTGACGTCCTCGGGGCGGACACCGATGTGATGATGCGAGCCGGTCTGCGTCCGATGCTTCCGCCGCAAATCGAAGCGGAAGCGTTGTGCGTTTTCTGACGTACCGCGAACATTATCGGGCTTATACCAGTGGCCGAAAGTCCCGACTCTCCACCCGTCATGGTCGGCGAAGGCCGGCCATCCACGACTTCCCTTTGTGCGGCAAGCAAAGTCATGGATGGCCGGCCTTCGCCGACCATGACGGGGGTGGGCAGCGTACGTTAATACTTTCGGCCGCTGGTATTACTGAAAACCGCTATCAACCGAATTTTACGTGTGGCTGGGCAAGAGATCGGCGATTTCGTCGTGGGAATGCAGATTGTGAATCCATCCGGTGAGCCGGAGATGCGCGATTTCCGTATCGGGGTGGCTCGTAATGTAGTTGATGTGGACAGCGGGAACCACGGCATATTGGGTAGTTTGTCAACTGTGCTGTTGCCCCTGCTTTCGGGTGTCTACGCATTCGCGAGGTCGTCGTCCGCAATCAACCGTGGCCGCGGACGAAACGTCAGGCCCGCGTAAATGACGGCGAGGGGCAGAGTCACATGCAGTTCCGGCAGGGCGACTTGTGCGTCTAGTCCCTCGATTTCCCGGATCGTCCACGCAGCGCCCGGCGCGCGAGCCCAATGGATAACCTGTGGTGTGTCGGGGTCGGTCAGGATGATGTGCGTCAGACTCTCGGCGGTCTTGTACTCGTCAAGCTTCACGAACATGTCGAATTCGCGGGTGCTCGGCGACAGCACCTCGATCACGACTGTCGGCGCTTCGGCAGCGGCTGCGTTGTCGTCAAAGGTGCCGCAATCGATGCTGACGTCCGGGCGGCGGACATTGCCGGCAGGGATACGCACGGCGGTGTCCGCTGTGCAAACGCGGCACTGTCCCGACCCAAGCTGAGCTCCGATCGAGACGATGGTGTTCACCACGATCTGGTCGTGGCGCCGCTTCGCACCCGCCATGGCGACCGGCATCCCATCTACCAGCTCGTGCCGGTCTTCCTGGAATTCGTCCCACTCCAGAAACTCATCGGCGGTCATTCGATGAACGGCACGTTCGGACATCAGGGCTGCTCCTGGCCAGTGCGGTAACCATACCGCAGACGGGGGGCTCCGCCAGGAAAGTACGGTAACTATACCGCGGCCGGCGACCCCGTCACAGAAACGATACCGGATCAACATCCACGTCCACCCGCGCACCGCGCGGCACCTTCACCCGCGCCAGCCACTCCCGCAGGATCGGCTGGACCGCGATTTCGCGCCGCGTCTTCAGCAGCAGCCGGCGGCGGTGCCTGCCGCGCAGAATGCTGAGCGGCGCCGGCGCGGGGCCAAGCACGGTGATCCCATCGCCGAACGGCGCCGCGTGGCCGAGTTCGCGCGCCAGCCCATCTGCCACCGCCGAGTGATCCGCGCTGACGATCAGCGCCGCGAGGCGGCCGTACGGCGGCCAGTGGCCGGGCCGGCGCTGCGCGGCCTCGCGCGTCATGAAGGCGTCCAGATCGCCGGCGATCAGCGCCTGCATCACCGGGTGCTCGGGCGAAAAAGTTTGCAGCAGGACCTGGCCGGGCGCCTCGGCGCGTCCGGCACGGCCGGCGACCTGGTGCAGCAACTGCACCGTGCGTTCCGCTGCGCGCAAATCGCCGCCGGCCAGCCCGAGATCGGCGTCCACCACGCCCACCAGCGTCAGGTGCGGAAAGTGCCAGCCCTTGGCGACGATCTGGGTGCCGATGACGAGATCGACCTCGCGGGCGGCGATGGCGTGCGCGGCGGCGGCGGCGGCTTGCGGTCCGGGCATCGTGTCGCTCGCCATCACCAGCCGGCGCGCGTCGGGAAACCACGCGGCGGCTTCCTCGGTGATGCGCTCCACGCCGGGTCCGACCGGCGTCAGGCTGTGCGCCGCGCCGCATGCCGGGCACTCGGGCGGGATCGGGATGGCGTGGCCGCAATGATGGCATTGCAGCAGCGCTCGCACGCGGTGCTCGACCAGCCAGGCGGTGCAGTCGGGACAGGCCATCCGGTGTCCGCAATGGCGGCACAGCGTCAGTGGGGCGTAGCCGCGACGGTTGAGGAACAGCATCGCCTGCTCGTCGCGGGCCAAGGTCGCGTCGATCGCGGCGATCAGCGGCGGCGCGAGGAATTTCCCGCGGTCCGGTGGCGTCTCGCGCAGGTCGATCGCGGCGACCGCGGGCAACGTTGCGCCGCCGTGCCGGTTGGCGAGAGTGATGCGCTGATAGCGGCCGGAATCGACGTTGGCCACCGTCTCGAGGCTCGGCGTGGCGGAGACCAGCACCGCGGGCGCGGAACAGAGGCGCGCACGGACCACCGCCATGTCGCGGGCGTGGTAGACCACGCCGTCTTCCTGTTTGAAGGCGGTCTCGTGTTCCTCGTCCACGACAACCAGGCCGAGATCGGGGAACGGCAGGAATAGCGCCGAGCGCGCGCCCACCACCACCGGCGCACCGCCTTGCGCCACCGTGCGCCAGGTGATGCGCCGCGTGCGCGAGCTGAGCTCGGAGTGCCAGACCGCCGGGGCGACGCCGAAGCGGCGCTCGAAGCGTTCGAGCCATTGCGAGGACAGCGCGATCTCCGGCAGCAGCACCAGTGCCTGGCGGCCGGCGCGTAGGCATTGCGCGACTGCCTCGAAATACACCTCGGTCTTGCCGGAGCCGGTCACGCCGTCGAGCAGCGTCACCGAGAATTCCTGTGCTGCGACCGCGGCGCGCAGTGCCCCGGCGGCGTCGGATTGTGCCGCGGACAGGGCTGGCCCGGGATGCCTGGGATCGGGCGGTTTGAACGGTGGGGTCGATGGCAAGGCGGCGGGCACCAGCAGTCCGGCCTGGGCCATCGCGCGCACCACGCCAGCGCCCACGCCGGCCGCCTGCGCCAACTCCGCGGCCGAATGCGGCACGCCGTTGGCCAGCGTGTCCAGTACGCGTTGCCGAGCCGTGGTAAGCCGCGCTTGCTGCGGCGGATCGGCGGGGCGCCAGCCGGTGGGCGTGCGCCCGGTGTCCGGGCTGACGACGCGCAGCGCCATGGCCATCACTTCGCCTGGCGGCGACAGGGTGTAACTTGCGATCCAGTCGACGAACCGGCGCAATTCGGCACGCATCGGCGGCGTGTCGAGCACTGCGATCAGCGGTTTCAGTTTGTGCTCCGGCACCCCGGCGCCCGTGGCCCCAAGGCCTGGCCAGCTGGCGGGTGCGCCGCGGGCTGGTTCCGTCGGGCTGCTGACGGGTGGGTCCCAGACGACGCCGATTTCCTCGCGCCGGTTCAGCGGCACCAGCACCACGTCGCCGGGTTGCACCACGAGATCGGGCGGGACGTGGTAGTCGAACGGCTCGGGGAATGGGTATGGCAGCAGCACCGAGACGCGCCGGCGGGGCAATCGGGGGGCCGGCGGAGGGGCGGGCCACAGCCCGGGGCTGTCGTCGGCCATGCGCCCGGAGCCTTGGTCGACCAAAGGATTGCCCTCGATGCTGTGCTTTCTGTCGACAGTGCCCATGTTCTATGATCCGCTCGCAAATGCGCCTGATGTCCAGGCACGGCGGCAAACAGGATCTGGTCCATGAAGTTCTTCGTCGACACCGCCGATACGGCGGAGATCAAGTCGCTCGCCGCCGCTGGTCTGCTGGATGGCGTCACCACCAATCCGTCGCTGATCGCCAAGTCCGGGCGCCGCATCCTGGACGTGATCGCCGAGATCTGCGCCCTGGTTCCCGGGCCGGTCAGCGCCGAGGTCGCCGCCGTCGACTATGACGGCATGCTGGCCGAGGCCCGGGTGCTGCGCCGCATCGCGAAGAACGTGACGGTGAAGGTGCCGCTGACGCCGGATGGGCTGCGCGCCTGCCATCATCTCACCGACGACGGCGCGATGGTGAACGTCACGCTGTGCTTCTCGGCCGCGCAGGCGCTGCTGGCGGCGAAGGCGGGCGCCAGCTTTATCAGCCCATTCGTCGGCCGGCTGGACGATGTCGGGCAGGACGGCATGGCGCTGATCGCTGACATTGTGCAGATCTACCGCAACTATGCGTTCAAGACGGAGGTCCTTGTGGCCTCGGTGCGGCATCCCATCCATGTGATCACCGCGGCCAAGCTCGGCGCGCATGTCGCCACGCTGCCGCCTGCCGTGCTGCGGTCGTTGTTCAATCATCCGCTGACCGACAAGGGCCTGGCCGCGTTCCTCGCCGATTGGGCGAAGACCGGACAGCAGATCGCATGACGGCGGCCCCGCCGCTGGAGTTCGCATGATCGCCGCGCCGCCGGGGGGCGCATGAGCGCGGCCCGACCGTTGGCAGTCGCATGACCGCCGCGAGGCCTCTGGCCGATGCGGCGGGAAGCGATCAGGTCGCGGCTTTCCTGCGGGCGAATCCCGCCTGGTTGGCCGAGCACCCGGAGCTGTACCGGCTGCTCGCGCCGCCGCGCCGGGTGCACGGGGAGGTGCTGTCGGATCACATGGCGGCGATGCTGCAGGCCGAGCGAGCGCATGCCTCGGAGTTGATTGACGCTGGGCGGGCGGCGGCCGGGATGGCCGGGCGGGTGCAGGAGGGCGTGCTGGCGCTGATGCGTGCGGCCGATCCGGCGGAGTGCGTCAGTGGCGAACTGCCCGGCCTGCTGGGGATCGATGCCGCCGCGCTGTGCGCCGAGGAGCAACACGCCGTCTGGCACCAGCTGCCGCCGGGGACTGTTCGACGCCTGCTGGATGGCCGCGACGTGGTGTTTCGCGCCGCGGGGTCCGATGCGTTGATGCTGCATGCCGAGGCCGCGCGACTGGCACTGCATGATGCGCTGGTGCGGGTGCCGGGGGCGGGAACGCCGATGCTGCTGGCGCTGGCCAGTCGGGACGCGCGCGCGCTGGATCCGGCCCAGGGGAGCAACGCGCTGGGCTTCCTCGGTCGCGCCGTGGCGGCCGCGCTTGGGCGTTGAGCCGTCGCGGGAGTTTTCCCCCCACGTGCGGCAAGCCCAGGCGGGCGTTCGGCTCCTGGGGGAGTTGCGTTTTGACCGGTGAGGCGGCGCGGCAGGCTTTCCTTGAGTGGCTGGCCAGTGAGCGCCGAGCCGCGGTGCTGACGGTCGAGGCTTATGGCGGCGATCTGGCGGGCTTCCTGGGGTTCCTGACCGGGCATCTTGGGGCGGAGCCGGACCTGGAGCAGTTACGCACCCTGCGACTGGCGGACCTGCGCGCCTGGCTGGCGCATGAGGCAAACGAGGGGGCCGGGAATGCCACGCGGTCGCGGCACCTGTCGGCGGTGCGCAGCTTCTACCGCTTCCTGGCGCGACAGCACGGGGTGGACAACCCGGCGCTGAAGCTGATCACCGCGCCCCGGGCGAGGAAGCCGCTGCCCAGGGCGCTGGCGCTCGAGCAGGCCCGCGCGGTGACCGACGACATCGCCGAGATGGCCGACACCGCGGCGCTGCAGGCCCGCGACACCGCGCTGTTCACCCTGCTGTATGGCTGCGGCCTGCGCATCGCCGAGGCACTGGCGCTGAATGTGCGCGATGCGCCGGCCGAGGGCGCGGACACGGCGCTGCGGGTGGTCGGCAAGGGCGGCAAAGAGCGCATCGTGCCGGTGCTGCCGGCGGTGCGGCAGGCGATCGGGGAGTGGCTGCGGTTGCATCCCGACCATGCGCCGGGGGGGCCTCTGTTCCTCGGGGCGCGCGGCAAGCGGCTGGATGCGGCGGTGGCGCAGAAGGTGCTGCGCGACTTCCGTCGGCTGAACGGGCTGCCCGAGCACGCCACGCCGCATTCGCTGCGGCATTCGTTCGCGACGCATTTGCTGGCGGGCGGGGCTGATTTGCGCTCGATCCAGGACCTGCTGGGGCATGCTAGCCTGTCGACTACCCAGCGGTATACGTCGGTGGATCAGGCGCGGTTGGTCGAGGTTTGGCGGAAGGCGCATCCTCGAGCGTAGGGTGTTGACTTGGTCCTTGCGCGGCAATCAAGCAATCAAAAAATCAAGTGCACACAGAGTTACAGTGAGGGCACACAGAGTTTCACAGAGAAGACAGCAATGGCGCGTCGCGCGGATACACTGGCTGATTTCGCGCGGAGCGCAATCAATTCTTCTGATACTTCTCTATGAAACTCTGTGTGCACTTGATTGCTTGTAACTGCCTACCTACCCCCGTCCGTGGCCGAAGCTTCTTGCCATGCGGACATGGCGTTGAGGATTGCGACCCACGCCGAGCCGGCCGTGCGGTTGCTGGCGCGAGGGCATGGATCGCAGTCCTGAAATGTTAGCTGGCGTCGGTCTGTAAGTTAGTATATCTTACTTTGGCTATTGGCTCATTTTTTATTTGGAGTTTCATCATGTCCCTTACCTCCGCCGAAATCACCCAACCTGCCACTGCGGTGGCGACCGCGACCTATCGCCCCGGCGACGATCTGCTGGACTGCGTGCTGGCCGCCCGGCCGCCGCTGGTCGCCGACGGCCCGCTTGCCTGGCATCAGACACATCGGACGTGGGTCGCCAAGGAGATCGCCGCGTTCCGTCCGGCCGATGCCGTGGAGGCGATGTTTGTCGGGCAGATCGTCGTGCTGCGGCATCTGGCGGCGAGCCTGACGAGTCGGGCCGGCGTGCACACCAATTCTCCGGTGCAGGCGCGGTGGCTGGACCGATGTGCGGCCGCGATGATGCGGGCGGGCGCGGGACTGGAGCGGACGCTGCGGCGGCAGCAGAGAAGCGCGGTGCCGCCGGGCAGCGAGTGGGCGGCGGAGGGTTTCGATCTGGCGGCGATGGAGCCGTTTTGGCGCAGCATGCCGGAAGGAGAGGCGGGGGGGCCCGGGCCTCACTCGCTGCGCTAGGCGCTGCGACCTCCGGATCAAGCGTCCCACCGGGTCGAGATGCCCGGTGACAGGCTCTGGTGGGACATGCATTGGCCCGCTCTTGGCGGGCCAAGCCCGGGAAGCGGCCGAGGTGCCGGACGGCGGCGGCGACAGAAGCAGTCGCGTGAGTTCATGCGGCAAGGGAAGCCCGGCTTTTGCCGGTGAAGGCCCCATACAACCGGCTGCTGCCCTGGAGCCAGCCCACCGGATCGAACCGGTCGGGCCGCGACCCGGGGCACCCGGTGATGGGCCCAGGGGCTGGCGCCGGGGTAACCCGCGGGGCAATCCCGACCCTAAGCTGGCGCCGAGCTGCGGGGCGCGCACCACCAAGGGCCAAACCCCGGCGAACATGGCGCCGGCCCAGGTGCCGGCGCCGGACCTACGAGCGACCCTCGAGGCGCTGTTCGGGCGCGCGGCGCCGCCGGGTTCCTATGTGCGGCAGGCATCTCCGGCGGCCGCCGCGCCGGCGCTGCGTGACGGTTGCGAGCAGAGATCGCCTGCAACGCCTGCCACCGAGGCAACGCGTGCCACCGGGCGTTTGCCGGGGATGTTTGATGGGGCGTTTGACGGGGGCGTTCGGCCAAGCGGCGAGCCAGCCAGCCCAAGGTCTGGCGCGATCGGCAACCACGCGCATGATACCGGACACAACCGGAAGCGGAGCTGCCCCATGCTGACCTGGCGCATCGGCGATGTCACGATCACCCGTATAGTCGAGTTGGAAACGACGGGCGGCAGCCGCTTCATCCTGCCCGACGCCACGCGCGACGCCGTCCTGCCCATCGCCTGGCTGCGCCCGCACTTCGCCGACGAGGACGGCCGCCTGCGCATGAGCATCCACGCCCTGGTGGTCGAAACCCCGACGCGCCGGATCGTGGTCGATACCTGCCTTGGCAACGACAAGCAGGGCCGGCGCATCCCGACATGGAACGACCTGCATGGTCCGTTCCTGGCCGACCTTGCCGCGGCCGGTTATGCGCGCGAGACGATCGACACCGTGCTGTGCACGCACCTGCACGTCGACCATGTTGGCTGGAACACCATGCTGGTGGACGGGCGCTGGCGTCCGACCTTCCCCAATGCGCGCTACCTGATGGGCCGCATCGAATACGCCCATTGGCGCGATTGCCATGGCGGACCGGGCGGCCGCGAAGACCAGCGGGCCGTGTTCGCGGACTCAGTCCAGCCGGTGTTCGACGCGGGTCTGGTCGATCTGGTGGAAACCGACCATCGCATAGACGATGCGGTGAGCCTGGTCCCCACCATCGGCCACACGCCGGGCCATGTCAGCGTGCGGATCTGCTCCGGCGGGCAGGAGGCGCTGATCACCGGCGACTTCATGCACCACCCGTGTCAGATCGCCCGCCCCGAGTGGGCCTCGACCGCGGATTCGGATCCGGCCATCGCTCGCCAAACCCGCGAGCGCATGCTGGCCAGCCTGGCGCACACGCCGACGCTGGTGATCGGCACGCACTTCGCTGCGCCGACGGCGGGACAGATCGTGCGCGACGGCGCAGTCTATCGCCTGGATGTCTGAAGTCCGTGCCCGCTGTGCAGCGAACGACGCGGCATCAGCAGCGGTAGGATCAGGCCGACGCCGACGCCCCAGGCACCGTTGATGAGGAACGAGCGCAGGATCGGCAGGACCATCCAGCCATTGGCGATCGGCATCCCCTTGATCGGCGCCACGATGAACATGCCGACCAGCGCGGCGATGATTCCCAGGATCAGCCCACAGAGCCACAGCGGCAGGGTGAAGCGGGGTCGCAGCAGGCCGAACACAGCGCCATACAGTCCGCCCCAGAAGCACAGGTCGACGATCAGTGGTATACCGAACGGCGGCATCGGATTGGTCGGATACGGCGGCCGTGGCATCTGGCCCACGGCATACAGCAGCGCCCACACGCCCTGATGGAACACCAGGACCGAGATCGCGGCTGCCACGAAGCCCAGGAACGCCCGCATTGGCGCTGTTTGCATGATCGATCTCCCACAGTCGTTTGTGTTTCCGGCGTTTGTGTTTCTGGCGTTTGTGCTTCTGCCGTTTGTGCTGTTGCAGGCAGCATAGCCGCCGGCGCGGGCGGAACGTCAATCCTGCACTGCGGCATGCGGCAACGCGTCGTGGGGGAGCACGGCATCCGGCGGGGCGTCGTGCGGTAGGGCGTCCCGCAGCGGCTCGTTAGACTCCAGGACGGCAGTCTGCTCATCCTTCAATCTGACCCCGGTCATCCGCAGCCGCCGCATCGCGCCGATCAGCCATAGCAGCTTGTCGACCGCCGCCGCCGGCGGAAAGCCCTCGGGGCGGACATTGGAGATGCAGTTGCGCTCGGCGTCGGTCCGCCCGCGCCGCGGCTGCCAGGTCAGATAGATGCCCAGACTGTCTGCCGCGCTCAGGCCCGGGCGCTCGCCGATCAGCACCGCGACCGCCGCGGCGCCCAGCGCCTCGCCGATATCATCGCCGAGCGCGACGCGCCCCTGCTCGGCCAGCACCACCGGCGCGACCGTCTGTCCCGCGGCCCGCAGCGCCGGTACCGCGAGCGCTAGCACCGCGGCGGCGTGGCGCGCCACCGCGCTGGCCGAGAGGCCGTCGCAGACCACGAAGGCGAAGGCGCCCGGTTGTGGTGTCAGCAGCGGCCAATCCGTGTCGCGCAGCCGCCGGCCCAGGTCCGGGCGCAACAGGTAGGCGTGGCGATCCGCGGCCTGGCTGTGCACCGTGACGCTGTCGATCCCGACCGCGGTCAGCGCGCCACGCAGCGCCGGAAGGTCCAGCGTGGCGTGCACCGCGTCGCGCGCCGCGGCGTGGGCGGCCTGGAACGCGAGGTGCGCGCCGGTTGGCATCCCGTTGCCGGCGCGGCCCAGCGCCACTCGCGCGGGTGTGAAACGGCGGAGATCGGCCCACAGAGCCAGCGGATGCTGCGTCCGGTCAGCCATGCCTGCATCCTTGCAACCTCGGCACGCCCGGCACGTTACCCATCCGATGAGTTGCCGGACCCGCGTTACATAACACACGAACCGGAAAGAAAGTGCGATGAACCAGATGAAGCTGCTGCAGGCTGTTGCCGTCGCCGCCGCGCCGGCGTTCGCTTTGGCCCCAGGCCCGGTCGTCGCGGCGCATGCCGGGGCGCCCTACACCAATGTCGATCACAGCAACGACATGGGCAACGATACCGGCGATTCGCGGGTGGACGGCCTGAACAGCAGCCAGCTCATCGAGAACTACCAGGGCCCGGTGCAACTGCGCGCGCCGGCCGATTCCACGCCTGCCATGCCACCGGCTATCCAGGCGCCGGTGATGCAGCCGCCAGTCGTGCAGGCGCCGGGAATCCAGGCGCCGGCATCCCCGCCGCCGCGCTAACCGCCGCGCCAAGGGGGGCGCGACGGCCTTACGCCAGACCGATCATTGCGGGCGACAGGCCAGCAGGAATGCGCTCCCGCGTCACGTCGTCGTCGGCGCCCATCCGCGTGAGCCACTGCTCGAATTCCGGCGCCGGGCGCAGAGCGAGCGCGGCACGCAGATACAACGCGTCGTGGAATGACGTGCTTTGATACGACAGCATCACGTCGTCGGCGCCCGGCACGCCCATGATAAACGTTACGCCCGCGACACCGAGCAGCGTCAGCAGCGCGTCCATGTCGTCCTGATCGGCCTCGGCGTGGTTGGTGTAGCAGACATCCACGCCCATCGGCAGGCCGAGCAGCTTGCCGCAGAAATGATCCTCGAGCCCGGCACGGGTGATCTGCTTGCCGTCGTACAGGTATTCCGGCCCGATGAAGCCGACGACGGTATTGACCAGCAGGGGATCAAACGCGCGCGCAACCGCATAAGCTCGCGCCTCGACGGTTTGCTGGTCGACGCCATGATGCGCGTTCGCCGACAACGCGCTGCCCTGTCCGGTCTCGAAATACATCACGTTGTTGGCCAGGAGGGCGCCCAGGGGATCACCCCCGAGGGGATCGCCGCCCAGGGGATCAAGCAATATGCCGCGCTTCAGCGACAGCGCCGCGTGGCGTGCTTCGGCCAGCAACGCCAGCGAAACGCCGAAGCTGCGGTTCACCGCCTCGGTGCCGCCGATCGACTGGAACATCAGGTCGACCGGTGCGCCGCGCTCCATCGCGCGCAGGCTGGTGGTGACGTGCGCCAGCACGCAGGTTTGGGTGGGGATGTCGTAGCGGTCGCGGATGGCGTCCAGCATCGCCAGCAGCATGCAGGTTGCGTCCACGTTGTCGGTCGCCGGATTGACCCCGATCACGGCGTCGCCCGCGCCCAGCAGCAAGCCGTCCAGCACCGAGGCGGCAACCCCGCGCGGATCGTCGGTCGGATGGTTCGGTTGCAGCCGCACCGACAGCCGCCCGGGCAGGCCGATCGTGTTGCGGAAGCGGGTGACCACGCGGCACTTCGCGGCGACCGCGATCAGGTCCTGCTGGCGCATGATCTTGCTGACGGCCGCCGCCATCTCCGGCGTCACGCCGGTGCGGATTGCGGCCAGGTCCCGCGGCGCCGCGCGCAGCAGGAATTCCCGAAAAGCCCCCACCGTCAGCGCGGCGATCGGTGCGAACGCGACGGGATCGTGGGTGTCGACGATCAGCCGAGTGACCTCGTCGGACTCGTACGGCACGACGGTCTCGCTCAGCAAAGTCCGCAGCGGCAGGTCAGCCAGCGCCATCTGCGCCGCCACCCGCTCGGCGGCCGATGCGGCAGCCAGCCCGGCCAGCGCGTCGCCTGAGCGGAACGGACTGGCGCGCGCCAGCAGCGTTCTGAGATCGGCGAAGACGTGACGGGTGCCGCCGATGGTGTGCGCGTAGGACAGGGGTGCGCTCCTGGATCGAGGCGCGATTGCGCCGGCGCCGGAGGCTGTCGTCAAGCCAGTACGGCGGTCTTGCTGTCGATTGTCAGCAGGCGACCGGTTGTTGGCAGGCGAGGGGGGTTGGCGGCGGTGAGCGTCGTGACGCCGATGTCTGATCGGAGCCCGTCTGATCGGAGCGAGGCGCCATCGGCGTTACGCTGGCTCGGGACACATGCCTACAGGGCCTTGAGCGGCGGCTACCGGGTCTTGAGCACGAAATGGTATGCCAGCCGTCTGGGGCGCATCCGGGCGGCCGATATGCGTGAGGGTCCATCGCAGTGCCGCCATCTGCCGGACCGCTTCATCCAGGTGCCGGTCGAGAGCCGCGCGCAACGAGGAGTCCGGCCTGCCCTCGGTCGAGAGCAATGCCTGCAGAAACGTAACCACCTCGCGCATCGACACGAGACCTGTCCGTATTGGGCTGTAGTCCATGCGCAGATCGAGGACCGCCGGGCGGAGTATTGCGGTGTATGGCGTGCCGGTCAGCAGGTAGTCCGCAAGCCGGGGCTCGGGGAACATCCGGAACAACTGCCGGAGTTCCGCTGGCGCGAACCCGGTGCGCGCCGCCATTCGCGCCTGCAACGCGGAATAGCTCAGATTGAGAGCAAGGGCGAGTTCCCGCGTCCGGATCCCCCTGTCTGTCATCAGCGCCCGCCGGACGAGGTGGGCAAAGTCTTCACGGGGACCGGCGTCGTCCCCGGCTCCTTGGTCAGCCGGATACGGCGCGAGATGCAGCTTGATCGACATCAGTCCACTTTGCGCGCGATCGAGATGCTCCTCGATCGTGGCGACTTGCTGGCGTCCCAGCATGGACAACTCGACCGCATGGGCGAGATCGCAAATCGCCGACATCGCCTCCATGGCGCAGGCCACGGTGCGTCGCGGCAACGTCATGTCGCTGCCATCGGATTTTATGACGGGGTGCTTGACCAACAGCAGGCCGCTGCCGGCGAACAACCACCCGCGCAGCCGTTCGTCGTCGATCACTCGAAGCAGGATCGCGACGTCATCGGGGTCGAAACGAGTGCCATTGCGCAACTTGGCGCAGAAGTTGCGCACGGTCATTCCGAGAGCGGCCGCGACTCGTACGAGCGGGTAAACTTTCTCGAACACGACGATGCGCCGAAGCAAGTCGCCGAAGCCGATGGTGATTGGAAGCGATTTCATGGACACCTACTTTCGCCGACGGCGCTGTCTCGGCAGGGCCTTGCTGGGCGAAGGGACGCGGGGAGTCACCCAGATTTGCGGGATATTAACGATATCCTGCGCATTTCATAATCACAACAGTGGCATCTGTCTCGTGCGGGATTTTGCCGTGAGCGCGAGCGTTCCGGGCGAACTGGCCTGTGCGATCGCGCCTACGATGGTATTATTTTTGATGTTTTTCAATATCTTATGGATAATGGGGTCAGAGGCGCTGGGTGATTGCGTCGGATAATGCTGTCGTTGCGTTTTGCCACCTTGCCGATCGATTCCGCTGGCTGACTTCGCCACGGGTGTTAATCAGCCGTTATATTTCAGTGTTTTACGGATTTTGCCGGACATTCTGGCGGTGATCAGGCCGAAAAACCGCAACTCGATTGGTTTACAGCGGGCCTCGGCAAATCACTGGAAAACCCCACAACCAGTTGATAACATGTAGATTTCTAACGTTGGCACGCCAGCAATTCTAAATGAGGGTTGGCTGACGTTTTCTGGCTTGGCTCCGGGGTCTTGACTGGCCGCGGGGATGGGCGGTGGTTGGTCTGCCGTCAAGGCGGCCGCAGATCGGCCGCAGCGATGGACTGGAGCAAATGGGCCCAGCCATCGAACACGACATATGTCGTGTTCGTTCGCAGCTCCTCGAAGAAGCGGTATGTGGCGCCACAGGCAGCGACGGCCGCTCGCCAGGCGAGGGCGGCGAGCCAGGCTGCGGTGTGAAAGGCGAAGGCGAGCAGGTTGAAGGTCAGGAAGGTACTGGCAAGCGTTTGCTTGCCATGGCCGAAATTGTGCTCGAGGTTGTAACCGTTGGTCTTCAGCACGTTGAAGGTTTGGTTCTCGATCTTCCACCGCGCCCGTCCGCAGGCGGCCAGTTCGGCGACGCTGTCGGGGTCACCGGCAGGTCGGTGACGAAGCTGTTGTAATAGGTGCGCTTGCCTGCGGCGGTGCGGATCTCGATGGAGAACCAGTTGACCACCATGGCGTCGGCCGAGCCGTGCAGCGGCACGCCGGAGAGCCAGCGGTAGATGGTTGTCGTGACGTTGCGGCCTTTGCGGACCGTCTGTCGATGCTCCTCCAGTTTGGTGCCGTGCAGGTATTCGGTGATGCTCTGATGCGATGACGGCTTGCAGGTGAGGATGAAGTTGCCGCCGGCCTGCTGGATGGCGGTGGCGATCGGTTGGCAGG